>DAOMHE010000094.1:0-8862 GCA_035430785.1 Spirochaetota bacterium
GTGCCGATGTCGAACATTCTAAACGGAGGCGCTCATTCGGATGCGCCGATAGATCTTCAGGAATATATGATTATGCCTGTCGGAGCTAAAAATTTCAAAGAAGCTGTAAGAATGGTTGCTGAAGTATTCCATTTCTTAAAGAAGATTCTTAAGGCTGAGAATTATTCGACAGCTGTAGGCGACGAAGGCGGATATGCCCCGAATTTAAAAGATAATGAACATCCGTTGAAGATGATAATTGAAGCTGTAAATGCAGCCGGATATAAACCCGGCAGGGATAAGGATTTTGCCATTGCACTTGATCCGGCCTCAAGCGAATTTTATGATGCTGCCAGAAAGAAATACATTTTTAAGAAAAGCAGCGGCAGAGAGCTCTCCAGCGATGAGATGGTAGATTATTGGGAAGATCTCGTAGGTAGATATCCGATTATTTCCATTGAAGACGGAATGGCTGAAGACGACTGGGACGGCTGGAAAAAACTTACCGAAAGGATCGGCAAAAAAGTTCAGCTTGTAGGCGATGACCTGTTTGTGACAAATACCGAAAGGCTGAAAAAAGGAATTGATCTCGGAATTGCAAATTCCATTCTTATAAAAGTAAATCAGATCGGAACGCTTTCGGAAACTGTTGCTGCAATTGAGATGGCTAAGCGTGCGGGGTATACTGCGATAGTCTCTCATCGTTCGGGTGAAACAGAAGATACTACAATTTCAGATTTGGTTGTTGCGCTTAATACAGGACAGATTAAAACAGGTTCAGCATCAAGAACAGACAGAGTCGCAAAGTATAATCAGCTCCTTCGCATAGAAGAGATTCTTGATGAAAGTGCGAAATACGGCGGAAAAGAGGTTTTTTACAATATTGAAGTTTGACAGCAAGGGTTTTTTTCTGCTACTGATTCTGCTTGCCGGAATTTATATTTTTGTTTTCGGAGAAAGCGGAATTCTTGAGCGCAGGCGTCTTTCCGCCGAAAAGTCGTATCTTGAAGGCATTAATTCTTATCTTGTCAGGGAGAACGCTTTTCTGAGAGATATTCTCGAAGATCACAAAAATGAAATATCTGATGCGGAAAGCCGCAGCCATTTTTACATTGCAAGCGGAGAGAAGCTCATTGCTTTTGAAAATGCGTCTATAAAAAATACTGATGTTCCGAAATACGTCAGGGACAGTGAGAAGGTTGAATTTATAAAAAATCTTAGAATTGTCTGGTTCGTTGTATCGGTAATTTCCCTGCTTTTTTACTTTATGAAAATTAAAAAGGAAGATTCGGATGTTCTCTGAGTTAAAGAAGGCTACTCCCGAGGATTCTGCTGTTGTTTCCGCCCAGCTTGGCGGAAAGAAGGCAAATTTATATGCTGTTGCTGCAAGGTGCAAATATAATTATCCCACGATTGCAGTTTTTAATCCGTTTGGTGAAGACGGAGATATCAATGCCGGATTTCTTTCGACGCCTATATGGCTGACTTGTCCTTATCTTAATGATAAGCTCCATGATTTTGAGTCTTTAGGTTACATAACATCCATAACAGATCTTTTAGCATCAGATCAGGAAATATTTTCAATGATGAAAGAAGCTCATGCTCATTATTATTTTTTGAGAAAGGAACTTTTCCGGATGTGTACGGGCAAAGCTCCTGGAGATGAAGTTATAAAGTATATGGATAAAGGAATCGGCGGAATGATAAATGTAGCTTCATTGAAATGTCTTCATCTTCATTACAGTCATTACAGGTTTTGTTCGTATAATGTTGCCGGAATGATAGCTTCAAAACTGATAGGCGATGATACGTCATGTCACGATTGCAGATGTTCTCAACTTTGAATTCCAAAATTTAATTGACCTCAGGCGGGCATATCCGGATTCTTTCTGTGAGAGAGGGAGGAGCAGTCGCGCGGCCCGAAAGGGAGTGAGGAAAGTCCGAACACCATAGAGCAGGATGCCGGTTAACGGCCGGGCGTCGTGAGGCGACGGAAAGTGCAGAAGAAAGTATACCGCCTTCCTCGTGAAGGTAAGGGTGAAATGGCGGGGTAAGAGCCCACCGCGTTTTCAGTAATGAAAACGGCATTGCAAACCCCATCCGGTGCAAGATCAAGAAGCGGTTTAAAATTGCTCGTTTATGACCGCGGGTAGATCGCAAAGAGTATTGCAGTAATGTAATGCCAAGATTGATGACTGCATAAACAGGATTCGGCTTATATCCCTCTCTCAAACAAAAAACCCTGCCATGTTCCGCGTCTTTCGAGTTCGTCTTCAATACCTTTCTGAACACTGCCTTTGTGAAGTCCCCAAACTGGTGCAATCAGAGAATCTATGTCACGGTCTGCTGAGAGTCTGTGAACAGATATTTCCGGATTCAGCCGTTCGATAATATCGCATGTTATTGAAATATATTCATTCATTGAGAGCAGGTTGAACTTGTCATTTTGATACATTTTTTCTGCAGGAGTATTTTTTATCACGTGGAAATGATGAAGTTTTATTCCGTCGATTTTCATTTCGTTAAAAGCGGAAACTGAATGAAGTATGTCATCATAGTTTTCATTCGGTATCCCGGTAATAAAATGAGCGCATACTTTTATTCCGTAGTTTTTAAGAATTTCAACAGCTTTGATGCTGTCTTCATGAGTATGATGTCTGTTTAAAAATAAAAGTGATTTGTCGTTTGCAGACTGCATGCCGAGTTCAACCCAAACTTCCGGAAGTTTGTTCGAATAAGAAGATATTAGTTGTGAGTTTTCCTTATTAATGCAGTCAGGTCTTGTCCCGATCATAAGTCCGATGATGTCGGGAGAATAATTTACTGCTTCATCATACATTTTCTTTAAGAGTGAGCAATCGGCGTAAGTGTTGGTATATGCTTGAAAATATGCGATATATTTGTGAGAACATTTTCCGCGTTTGAAGGACTCTATTGCAGATTTCATCTGCTCGGTTATGCTGAGGTCTACAGAGCACGAAGCCGCGGCAGAACCGTTCTCACAGCAGAAAATGCATCCTGTATAATCCAATGTGCCGTCTCTGTTCGGGCATGACATGCCTGCATTTATCGGAAGCTTTAAGACGCTTGTTCGGTATTTTTCGGAAAGATAATCTCCGAACAGATTAATTCTTTTAGTAAAACATTTCGTCAAAGCGATTTATCTTTTTCTTTAACTGCCAGTGAAGAATTTTTAAAGTACTCCTGATTCTGAAAACGTTTCGGATCGAAAGGAACTATTTTAACTTTTTCGGCTCTTCTTACTGACATGTTTGAGTTAAACTGAACAATATATATTCCTTCTGTAAACCTTACGGGATAGGATCTCTTTATTCTCACATTCATGTAGCGTTTTTTCTTTGCAAGATAACGTCTTTGCGTTGTATAACCGGTAGATCTGGCTTTTCTCAATGATTCGAGTATTTTCCCGCAGTATTTATCATTCGGTGCAATTGATAAATTTACAGCTTCTTCCAGTGACTGGTTTGCTCTGACAATTAGAATGAATGGCGATGTCGGCGAATGGTTTTCTCTCTGACAGCCGAGATAAGGAAATTCTGTTTCATAGTAATTATCGACGTTTGCAGCATCGCCATAGTGCATTGATCTTCTGATGTTTCTTCCTGTAATCGCCTTATAACGTGCGGCTATTTCCGCTCTAACTGGATAATAATACGGATTTTTGCCGAGAGCATTAAATGCCCTCTGTAAAGAATTTCTTGCCGCGGAATATCTTTTTTTAGATGCATATGCTGATGCTTTATTCATGTGATAATTCGCAGATAAAACCCTGCTTTTTATTTCTCTGTATGGTTCTGTGCTTGTTTCGAATCGTGAAGATTTGAAGTATTTATCCATGAGAGTACAAATATTAGCGGCTTTTACGAGATCGGTTTTTGATGTATAGTGGTTCACCATTTTTGAAAGTTTTATCAGAGTCAGAATGTCAAATTGAGTTTTGGATTTGGATATTGAACTTTCAGTTAAATCAACTCCGAATTTTTCATCTATTGCATTAATTATCGCATTATACTGGGATAGAGCGATTTCATTTTGATTTTTTTCATTTCTTAAAAATTCTTCTTCAACAGGATTCGAAATGAAACCCGATTCAAACATAAGCGAAAGAGGGAAGTTTGCGAAATAGAGAAAGCGGTCGTCTGCGACTGCGCCCTGTTTCCAATTGTTGAATTTGTATCCGTAAGAGAGCATTTCATTCTTAAAATAATTTGCAATTAATCCTGTAAAACCTGTCGGGTCATACCGGTTATAGAGTGTAAGAAATCCGGACTGGACATTTGTTATATGTGACAAATATGCTCTTCCTGATTCGGAATATACAAGATGTATTCCCCTGATATTTGCAAGACCTTCGGCCTTTGAAAGCATTCCGACATTATTGAGATGACTTGCGATAACCATGAATGCCTTATTCTTTTTTGCTAGTTTCATGGTTTCGGTGAAAGTGATGTTGTTATATGTTTCAGATTTGTTTTCAAGAACTTCCATGAAGTCATCAGTAGTTTTAACTTCGATGTATTTATTCTTTTTTAAAAGACTATAGAGTTTTCTTGAAATTAAAATTGAGTATATTTCTTCAGGAAGTCCTGTGGAACTCATTCGAAAAGTTGTTTCTCCCTGCCATTTTCCTCCAGGAAGTTTACCATGAGCAGGATCAAAGAAAATAACAATTTTGCCGCCGTTATTCAACTTTTCACCGAGTGATCCGTATATCTCGTCTGTTTCATTTATGAGAGAAATGAGTTCATTGAAATCTTCTGATTTTTTTTCGGATTCTAGAATAGATTTGATGATCTCTGGTTGTGATGAAATTGCCGGATCTGTTAAAAGATTGTCATCGCTTGAATAAATAACAGAAGAAAGGCATAATGCTATTGAAATAATGATTTTTTTCATGGTAAGATCCGTTAAAATTCGCCGATGAAAGCTTTGAGATTGTCTTTTTTAATTGATAGAACATAAATAAAACGTTTAGACTGGGTATCTTCAAGTTTTTTCAGAGTTCCGAAGTCATTTATCAGATTGAGTATTTTAGCACGGCGGTTTTTGTCAGGCTGTTTGCCGTTTTCAGAAAGATATTTCTGAAAACTTGAAAGAGTTCTGTTTTTAATCTGATTTTCAATATCTGACATTGAAGAAGAATCTTTGTCCGACTTGATTATTATTGTTACATATTCATTGTTCGAAATAAATCCTTCCTTCTGATACTTCTTTATCAGATCAGAATCACCGGAAGCTGTTTTTGTAGATTCAACTTTCGCGGCGCAGCCCGAAATGAATATAATTGCAGTTAATGCGAATAATGCTTTTTTCATTGATTGCCTGCCTGTAAAATATTATTAATTTGAGCTGTAATTGCGTTTTTGATGTTTTTTTCTGATATTTTAATGATTATGCAGTGTGATCCGCTTGATTCGTAATATTCGGCAATGGGTTTCGCCTTGAGGTAGGTTGCATCCAGATAATTTGTAATTTCAATATTATATTCTATTTGTGTTTTTTTAGCCGGAAATGTTTTTATCATCTCATTTTTTAGTCCGGTTATAACAAAATCCCGCGCATTTTGATATGAATTTATCAAAGCGCTTTCGCGTGAAGAAAGAAGACCTTGAGCGTTTTTGTCCGGTTCTCCCCTGACGATAATTCTGAATTCATCATCATTAATAAAACCTTCGCTTTTAACGCTGTCAACTTTTGTTTCTTTGCCCGCGCAGGAGCAAAGAAACAAAATCATGAGTATAAAAATAGTGCTAACTTTTGTCATTGTTTTAACAGATTTATCGTACTTCTTATTTTATCAGCATCATCATGATCCGGTCTTATTGCAAGAACTTTCTCGAATTCTGACAATGCTTTTTCATTATTTTTAAGATGTCTGTAATAAATCATTCCGAGCTCGTAGTGGGCGTCAGCATTTTTGCCGTTTAACTGTACAGCTCTTTCAAACGAAGATGCAGCTTTAGCGTAATCACCCTTGTCACGGTAAACCATTCCCATGTTGTAATGGCACTCTGTTTTCATCGGGTTTATTGATATTGCAGTTTGATATGAATCAATAGCTTCATCATACATTTTTGCTGAATGATAGGTGTCAGCCAGTGAAAAATTAGCTTCGTATGAACGCGGATTATTTCGTATAGCCTGCTTGTATAGATCAATGGCTTTTTCGTAAAGTTTTTTTGATTTATATAGTTTTCCGAGGTTTATGTAAGCCTTGTCGTAATTCGGATTACGGTTAATCGCACGTGTGTAGTAGTCAATTGCGTTTTCATCCTGATTCAGGCTTTCGTATGCTTTACCCATTTCATAAAGGGAAGGGACGTCATCAGGTTTTATTGCTATTGCCTTACTGAAATTATCAATTGCTTCATTGTATTTCCTGTTCTGACTCATCAAAAGACCCATGTTATAATATGCCTGATAATAATTTGGATCAAGAGTAATTGTCTTTTTATAAAAATCTGTAGCATTGTTTACGGAACCCATTTCGTGATAAGTTTCCCCGATTTTAAATACGGTTCCCGGATTGTCGGGTCTGATTGACAAATCTTTTGTGAAATTATTTAAAGCTTCGGTATAATTTTTACTTGATAGGTATATATCTCCGAGATTGTAATATGCTCTGTCCATTTTAGGATCCTGATCAATGGCTCCTTTGAAATTTTTTATCGCATTAGCCTTGTCACCTGATTTTAGATAAGCAAGTCCTCTCGAATAGAGAGCTTTCGGGAATTCGGGCTGAATCTGAAGAGCTCTGTTGAAAGACTGAATTGCGGCACTGTATTTCTTTTCATCATAATAAATCAGACCTAAACGGTAATGAGCGTCGGCATTCTTTGGATTTGCGACAACTGAATTGTTGAATGATTTCTTTGCCTCATCATCCATTTTATTGTGATAATATAATCTTCCCATCCAGTAATGGGAATAATCGTCGTTATTGTCGATTTCTGTTGCTTTTCTGTATGCTTTTAAGGCATCATCGTATTTTTTTTCCTGACGGTATTTGTCTCCGAGTTTTCTGTATTTTTCAACATTCTCGTTTGAGGTTTTTGTCGGTTCTATGTTGTCTTCTTTTTTACCGGAAGAGCTTCCTTTTCCGCTCAAATCATCGTCTTTGCCTGATTTGCTGTCTGAAGAATCATCTTGTTTGTCGCCGCTTCCTGAATTTCCACCTGATCCGCCGTTACCTGTATTTTTGACATTATCTTTTTTGCCGCTGGCATCATTTTCCTTATCGAGAATATTTCTGATATTGCGGTATTTTTGCTGAAGTTCCTTATCATCATAATTGTATTTGAGAGCGCGTTCATAATTTTTAAGAGCATCCGGATAATTTTTATTATTGGATGAAATGTCTCCCATGTTTTCTGCAGAAATGAAATCAGAGTTGTCAAGTTCAAACGCCTTGTCGAAATTATTGTAAGCTGAACCTTTATCTCCCTGAGCCAGATCATTCTGCCCGAGAGCTCTGAAATATTTTGATTTTCCGGAATCTATTGAAATTGCTTTTTTGTAGGCTTTATCTGCATTGCTATGCTGTTTTGCTCTAAAATAAATATTACCAAGATTGTAATGTGCTTCCGCATTTTTAGGATTAACTTCGACGCCTTTCTTTGCGTATTTTACCGCACCTGCGACATCATTTTGTTCTAGTCTTTGTTTAGCGAGATTGAAATATGCATCCTGGTCCTTTGGAGCAACTTTGATTGCATCCTCATATTCCTTTTTTGCTTTTTTAGGTTTTTTCTGTTCATCAAAAACATTGCCGAGTCTGTTGTATGCTTTGGGCTGTTTCGGTTTGACTGTTTTAGCTTTTTCATAGGTTTCGATAGCTTTCGCATAATCACCTTTTAGAGCATAGGCGTGTCCCAATTCGGTAATTGCGTCATAATTTTTAGGATCTATTTTTATAGCTTTTAAATAATAATCTATGGCCTTATCGTAATCCTGTATATCCTTGTATGCGTTTGCAATTTTGAGTATTATTTCAACATTGTTGGGTTCGGTTTCGAGAAGTTCTTCGTAAAGTGCTATTTGTTTAGTTCGCATGTTTTCGATATCTTTGAGCGGATCTTTTTTGAATCCGTCAAAAATAAAGTAAGCTCCTGCCGATAGAAGCAAGACCAGAACTGCGATGATTCCGATCTGAATTCGTCTGTCATTAAACATAATTCCCCCAATTAATTTAAGTCATCATCTCTGTATATGTCTTCGAGCTGTTTTACTGTTTTTTTATCTTCATGACCCGCTGATTCAGCTGAGTCTTTCTTTTCCGTTGCTTTCAGAATATCTCCGCCAAGATGAAGAATTTCTTCAATCGGAATATCACTGTCCGGCGGAGGAATTTTGAAGTTAGGATCTTTCAGAAGTTCAATTGCTCTTCTGATTTTTTCGTATTGCGGATCTTCCGGAGCCGCCCTCAGATACTCTTCCCAGTTTCTGATGGTTTCACTTTTATCGCGCAAAAGCATTAGATTTGAAAGTCCGAGATGAAAATAAGCGTATTTAAGATTCGGATTTTTCTGAAGTGCTTTTTTATAATGGTCTACCGCAACATTTCCGAGTTTTTTTGCATAATATGCCTGTCCGAGACGGAATTCCTCTTCGGCGGATGAAGGGTCGAGATCGACGGCTTTTTTGTATAATTCAATAGCTGCGTCATATTGACCTTTTTGGAGCATGATATCGCCGAGATATGAATATGCTTTTCTATTTTCCGGATTGTCTTTCAGTTCTTCTCGAAGAAGAAGTTCTGCCATTTCGAATTTTTTTTGGAAGAAATACTTGGAAGCCTTTTGAAATTTGGTTTCTTCTTTTTTCTGCCCGATCAGAAGAGCCGGAATTAAAAGTATTAAGACG
>DAOMHE010000095.1:0-8812 GCA_035430785.1 Spirochaetota bacterium
GTTATCCAGGGAACATACGCTGCCGAAAAAGCAATTGAAATTATAAAATACGGAATTAATGCATCAAAGATAAAAGTTCAGACTGAAAGCAGAAATAAATTCATGTTCGATGCCGATGCCGCAGAAAGATTTTCGATACCCCTTTCAGCCTTGCCCGAAGACAGTATAATCATCAATAGAAAACATTCATTTTTCGAAAGGTACACCGGGCTTGTTCTGGTTTCAACTGCAGTATTTCTTATTCTTATAATTTTGATTATAACTCTGACAAAACTGCTACTTTCAAGAAAACGTGTAGAAAAAGAACTCATTAGCAAATCTGAAGAGCTTGAACAGTATTTCTCTTTTGCTCTAGATCTATTCTGCATCGCAGACACAAAAGGTAATTTTCTGCGTGTCAACAAACAATGGTCACAGGTGCTCGGCTACACCATTGAAGAACTCGAAAACAAACAGTTTCTTGATTTTGTCCATCCCGATGACATTGATTCAACACTAGCAGTACTTTCGGATCTTGCAGAACAGAAAGAAGTGGTAAATTTTGTGAACCGCTACAAAGCTAAAGACGGCTCATACCGCCACATCGAATGGAAATCCACCCCGCGCGGCTCAGTAATATTCGCCGCCGCACGCGATATCACTGAAAGAATAAGATCAGACAATGAGATACGCGAGTCGCACAGGATGCTCCGCGAGAACGAGGAAAATTTGCGAATCACTCTAAATTCAATAGGTGATGCCGTAATCACAACTGATACAGAGGGTATAATTACCAGAATTAATCCCGTTGCAGAAAAACTCACTGGCTGGAAAAGCCTAGAAGCAGAAGGAAAACAACTGTCTGAAGTTTTGAAAATATTAAATAGTCATACCGGAAAAGAAATAGCAAATCCGGCAAAAGAAATAATATCTTCGGGTAAAATAATTGAATTCACCGACAGCACTCTTTTAATAAGCCGTGACGGAAAAGAATACCGCATTGCTGATTCGGGAGCGCCGATAAAAAATGAAGACGGAATAATAACAGGAGCCGTACTTGTTTTCAGGGACATGAGCAGAGAATATTCCATTCAGGAACAATTGAATCATTCGAGAAAAATGGATACTATCGGTCGTCTCGCAGGCGGTATCGCACACGATTTTAACAATATGCTAGCAGGCATAATCGGAGGCGCAGAACTTCTGCAAATGAGATTAACAGAAATCACGGAAGATCCCAAAATAATGGGAGATGTAGAAATTATAATTAAATCAGCAACGCACGCATCCGAACTATCCAACAGACTTCTTGCTTTTTCAAGACGTCAGGCGGCAGCTTCCGTTCCGACGGATATTCATCAGTCTATAATAAGTGCGATATATCTCCTGGAAAATACCGTCGATAAACGCATCATAATTCAGACAGAATTTAATGCTGAGTCGGGTATTATAATTGGTGATCCTACGCAGATACAAAATGTCTTTTTAAATCTTGGGATAAACGCGTCTCATGCAATGCCGAACGGCGGCATTCTTTATTATTCAACACACTTAAGAAAATTGTCACAGGATGAAATCGAATCAAGCCCGTTCGAGCTCAATCCCGGAACATATATAGAAATCAAAGTATCGGATACGGGCTGCGGAATAAATCCGGAAGATATCAATAAAATATTCGATCCTTTTTTCACCACAAAAAAACAAGGCTCAGGCACCGGACTCGGACTTGCCGCCGCCTATGCAACTATTCAGCAGCATAACGGAGCAATAACTGTTTCAAGCAGACTTAACGAAGGAACAACTTTCAAAATTATTTTTCCTTTAAGCGAAGAGATAGCCGAAAACGCCAGTACAAACGAAGCAATATACACGGGACACGGGACAATTCTGCTTGCAGACGACGAAGAAGTTATGCGGAAGGTGGGAAAAGGACTTCTTGAAAAATTCGGCTATACAGTAATTCTCGCCGAAAATGGAGCAAAGGCACTTGAAATTTATAAAAACGAAAAGGACAAAATCGATCTTGTTGCTCTTGATATGATAATGCCTGTTATGAACGGCCGCGACTGTTTCTTCGAAATAAAAAAAATCAATCCTGATGCAAAAATCATTATAGCATCAGGCTTTATTCAATCACGTGATTTAAACGAACTCCAAAAAAGCGGACTGAACGCCTTCATCCATAAACCGTTCAGAAGTCATGAATTGAGTAAAGTTGCCGCAGAATTGACCGGAAATCTCAAATAACAAAGGGACGGATAAACCGTCCCTTCTGTTCATTCTGTTTTTAAAACAATTAAACATCAATCAGAGTCTGGCAACGATATCATCACCGACTTCACTTGTCTTGTTGTTTCCGCCTCTGTCAGGAGTTTTAATTTTATCATCTTTAAGATGTTCTATTACGGCAGCTTCAATTTTCTTGGCAATTTCCTTCTCACCGAGAAATTCAATCATCATAGCACAGCTCATGATTGCAGCTATTGGATTTGCTTTCTGCTGACCTGCTATATCCGGTGCAGAACCATGAACAGGCTCAAACATCGATGGCATTTCACGCGTCGGATTAAGATTCGCACTTCCGGCAAAACCGATTCCGCCTGTAACGATAGCTGAAATATCCGTTAAGATGTCGCCGAAAAGATTAGACGCTACAATAACATCAAAAGTCTCAGGGCATCTTACAAGATTCATTGCAGCCGCATCGACATACATTTTAGTGTATTTGATATCCGGATAATCTGCTGCAACTTCTTCAAGAATTTCATCCCACATAACCATGCTGTATTTGAGAACATTCGATTTTGTAATGCTTGTTACATGTTTCTTTACGCGTTTTTTCGCAGTTTCAAAAGCATAACGGATAATTCTTTCAACGCCGATACGCGTGAAATAATTAATCTGCATCGCACATTCCTGCTGAGTTCCGACATAGTGTCTTCCGCCGAGAGTTGTATACTCGCCTTCTGTGTTTTCGCGGATACATACTAGATCAATATCAAATTCCTTTTTGTCTTTAAGCGGCGTGCCTACACCAGGAAGAAGAACTGAAGGACGGATATTTACATACTGGTCGAAGTTTTTTCTCATCATAAGAAGAGGCTCAACAGCAACATGCTCAGGCGCCTTATCCTTATTTCCGAGAGCTCCGAGAAGGATAGCATCGTAACCTCTCAGCTGTTCAATAAAATCTTCAGGCGCGCAATGGCCGATTTTAGCATAAAGCGACGAGTTCCAGTCAAATTTTGTTGTAGTGCAGTCTAGCTTCACTTTTTTGATTACTTTTTCAGCTTCGGCAACAACCTCGGGACCTATTCCGTCTCCGGGATAAAGAGCTATTTTATAAGCCATATTTTTCTCCTTTATTTAACGCCCTTGGGCATATTTTCAATTTCACCAACTTAACATATTCTTAAGTCTATTAAATATTTGTAAAGTATATTTTTTACTTTAAAGCAGCAATCGTTACTCCGTCTCCGCCCTCACCCTGCTGGCCGCTTCTTGAGCTTAAAACATAATAACTGAACTTGAGATGACTGCGCACCGCATCTTTCAAAGCTCCGGTTCCGTGACCATGAATGACAACCGCAGTCTTAATGCTTTTTGCCATCATTGAATCAAGATCAGAATCGAGTTTCGATAACGCCTCGTCAACGCGCATTCCGCGGAGATCTACGGTATTATAAGTTGTCTGAATTGTAAGCGGAATATCACTCGGCTCAATAGTTACCGGCCGCACTTGAAAAACCTGACGGGATTCTTTTCTTTCCTTAACTGCAAAAACATCCTTGAAGGAATATTTTGAACGGATTGAATTTCCGAAGATTACATTGATTTTCTTATTCTTCACATCTATGGATTCGACAATTCCTTCTGCTTCGAGAGGTATAACAAAAACAGTCGAACCGTTAAGGCATTTTTCAGGACTGAATTTTTCGTATTTGTCTTCAAAAAAATCTTTGCGGATATCAAGAATACTCTCTTCTGTCTTTTTCTTTTCAGAGACTATTTCATCCCTGATTTTTTCTGCGTCCTTCAAGGTAAGCTGATTAAGTTCTCTAATTCTGTTTTGTATTCTTTCATGGGCAGTTTTGAGTTCTTCTATAAACTCAATTCCCTTTGCTTCCTTTGCTTCACGAACAGCCTGCTTGAGCTTGGCTTCAAGCTCTTCATTGGCTGAAATCTTTTCAAGTAATTCCTTTCTGATTTCTGCAACGGCGTCACGTTCTGCGGCGAGTTCTGTCTCGTACCTGTGAAGCTTCTCAAGCAAAGCATCCGCGTTAAGATCATCCGAACCGGCAACCTCTTTTGCACGGGAGATAATATGCCCGGGCATTTTCATAAGATCGGCAATTTCGAAAGTATAGCTCATTCCCGGAAGATTCCGCTTCAAAATAAACGTCGGCTTAAGCGATTCGGGATCAAAAAGAACGGAAGCATTCATAAAACGCGGATCTTCCGACGCCATTTTTTTAAGTTCGGGATAATGAGTCGTGACAATGAATTTGAAATTCTTATTCGCGAATTCTTCCAATACGCTTCTTGCAAGAGCGGCCCCGTAATGCGGATTGGTTCCCGAAATAATCTCATCTACAAGAATGAGAGTTTTTCCGGCAGGAGAATTTATCATATCCGTCAGATTTTTTATCTGACCTGAATATGTTGAAAGCGACATCGATATACTCTGATCGTCGCCTATATCTGCATAAATATTGTCATAAAAAGAAATCTTCGAATCGGGCGATGCCGGTATCAAAAGTCCGTGGCGTACCATGAGAGCGCACAAACCTGCCGTTTTTAGAACTACGGTTTTTCCGCCCGCATTAGCTCCCGAGATAACCATGCCGCAGTTTGAATTATCAAGAATGATATCGTTCGCAACAACACCGTCCTTATTCATCAGATAAAGAAGAGGATGCCTCGCAGAATATAAAACAATTTCATTATCATCTGAAATCAGCGGTTTTTCCGCTTTTATCAATTCGGAAAAAACAGCGAGTGAATTCAGAAAATCAATTCTTCCGTAGACATGAGCGTTCGATTTTATTTCATCGGCATTGTCGCATATCTTCTGCGCGATTTCTGCAACGGCTTTGGATATTTCAATGCCGTATTCAAACTGCCGTGAAGCGTAAAGAGAATTATGTTCACGTATTTCATCCGGTTCAAAATAAACGGTCTGCATGGAATTCGATACATCATGAATCGAACCCGGCATAGCACCTCTGGAACTCGACTTAAGAAGAATCACGAATCTTCCGCTTCTGGTATCATGCACCTTTTCCTGAAGATGCTTATCGTATGCGGGCGAATTCATAATACGTGAAAGCTGGGACAATATCTGTTTTTTCAACGAATCGATTTCGTGCTGAAGCCGCTTCAGCGCCGGGAACTTTTCAACGACAAGCTCACCAGAATCAGTAAGAACCGAAGATAGATAATCCTTAACAGCCGAAATATCAGAAAATAAAAGATCAGCATCAGAAGATATTTGCGGAAGAGATTCTTTATGCGATGAAATCTGGCGTCTTAAAATTTCCGAAGCTATTACGGCGCGGCGTATTTTAAAAACATCCTCAAGACCGACTTCGCTTCCTTTTGAAATCCGTGCGACAGCCTTATCAACGTTTTCAATTTCAGAAACGGCAATTTTCTCAAACTCAATTCGAAAATCCATGATTTCTTTTATCATGTTCATTCTTTTTTGCGCCGCTTCCAGTACCAGAGGCGAGAATGAATCGAGTTCGGCTGAACCGTATTCTGTTTTTATAAATTCAGATATCTTTGAAGTAATTTCATTAAAATCGAGTGAATCATTTATGTTCATATCATTAAACCGTTAATAAGTCTCCGGAAAAAGTCATGTTATATCTGGGCATTTTAAGGAAAAAGCATGAAAAGCTCAACCATTATATAAAGAAGAAACACTATCATATAAATTCATTCTATAAATCCAGAAAAGAAGCGAGTTACGGAAACGTCTTTGCACACGCACATAAAGCTTTTCATGGAAAGAAATATTTTCTTCATACTGAACTGCTTTATCAGCGGCAAATCCGTAAACATCAACACCGTGATCACGTGCCATATCGATTATTCTATAAAGATGAAACAACTGTGATACCGCTGTCATTTTTTCATTTCTATAACGTTCTAGCGTCCTCAAAGTATCATGAGTATCACAGCCCGAATAGTCCTTTTTGATAAATTCAGAAGGAATATTTTTCGAAATCAGATATTTTGAGATGGAATCAACTTCATGCATCCCGTTTCCGCTTACAAGAATTGGCGCGTTCATTTTCATAAACAGGAGACATGCCGCATCGGCTCTCTGCCGAACAACCGGGGATAATTCGCCGTCAGAATAAACTCTTGCACCGAATAGTACTATTAAATCATACGATGAAGCGGCATCAGCCGAAGAGAAAATCCTTTCTTCATACGAAAACAAATTCGGAGTAAACCATAGAAATAGAATCACAAAAAATACCGGAATAAGAATAATTACCGGTATTTTAAATGATTTACTTATCATCGGTCTTTCTCCGGCCGCTGAAAAAAATTACAAAAGCTGCAATCAAAAGAACAATATCAACAGTGCTTTCAATTTTTTTGGGCAGATGAATGCCGAAAAAATGTCCGGCCAGACCCAGGAAAATAAATACAACCGCAATTACTATCAGCAAAATACGTCTCAATAAAGGTGAAATCTTCACAACAACCTCCGGAAATACTAATATAGACAGGTTTCAATGTACAGAAAGCACTTACAAGCATATTTTCATTAAACAGTCTGCTGAATAAAAATTTCAAAATTTCTGCCGGCTTTCATAAAATAGCTGCAATATTAACCTTGACGTATTACAGCATTGTCTTTAGCGTTACGAAGCTTGCAGACAGACAATACGGCATACTTCCGGCAAAGGGTATCGGCATGAAAAAATTTTTGACTATTGCGGAAGGCAGAATTTCTCCTTCCGATGAAAACGGCAAGATTATCATTTACCTCAATCCCGATCATGCTGAAAAGGAAGAACTTCTTAACAAATACAATATTGACGAACACAATCTAAATTCGGCACTTGACCCCGACGAAATCAGCCGTCTCGAATTTGAAGAAGACCATACAGTCGTTATTTTCAAAAGACCGAAAAACTATTCAACAAACGATAATCTTCTTTTTAAGGTAACATCGTTCGGTGTCTTTTATTTTAAAGACAGAATAATAATCGTCCAGCCGGACGAAATACAGATGTTTGAAGACAAACAGTCTCAGAAAGTCGACTCACTTAACGAAGCTTTTCTAAAACTGATTTATGCGACTATTTCTCATTTTCTAGGGCACCTGAAAGTCATCAATATGATTTCGGATTCGATCGAGCAGAAAATCGAATCCAGCACAGACAGCAAATACATGATGCATCTATACACACTCGAGAAATCACTGGTCTATTACCTGACAGGGATTAATTCCAACTCCTCTGTAATTGAAAAAATTAAATTCTATTCAAACAAGTTTTCATTCACTGAAGAAAACATTGAATTACTTGATGATATGATCATCGAAAACAATCAGTGCAGAAATCTTTCACGGACATATTCAGAAATTCTGACCGTCATGATTACTGCAAGAAACTCGATCGCAAGCGATAAACTGAGTTCAGTAATGAAGCGTCTCACTGTCATTACCACAATATTCATGCCGTTGACAATGATCACCGGTATCGGCGGAATGAGTGAATGGTCAATGATGACGGGAGGCCCGGAGAACTGGCCGATCTCTTATTTTCTATTCCTTGTAGGATTAATCGGTCTCGGCGTCGGAACATACTACATCTTCAAATGGAAAGACTGGATCTGATTCTTAATCGATCAGATCACCGATCCTTTCCTTAAGAAAAAAAGCATCCTTTTTGAAAAAAGCATCGGATATAACTTTCTTAAGACTCGAAAGTTCCATTTCCGCACGCTGATCATTCTGTTTTTTCTTGCGTAATTCTTCATCATCGAAACCGAGATTTCTCGAAATTACAGATTCATTAATAGAATGAATACTCGCGATATTGTTAATATGCTTCTGAGAAAGCGATTTCGCAATTTCAAAAAAAAGCGGACTTTCGCTTCCGGAAATATCCTTGAGATCTTTCTGAGAAATTTTAGTAAGAACCACATTATTCATGGCACGGAGTGTCGCGCTTCTGTTTTCGCCGAGAAGAAGAGCGATTTCGCCGATCGCGCTGCCCGGTTCATCAATAACAGCAACACGGGTATCTCCGATCAGCACTTCAACAGATCCTCTTTGAAGAATAAACATTTCACGTCCGAGTTCTCCCTGTGAGAAAATAACGGCTGATTTGGGATACTCTATCATCTTGTCCGAAAATGATGCGGCGGACTCTATCTTAACAGGCTGTGCCGTTTTGAAATATATTTCACCCTTTTTAAAAACAAGACTGGCATGATATTTAGAGAGAATCTCCTTAAGCCATGGAAGTTTGCGCTTTTCGTATTCTTCCAGAATCACCGATATTATTTTATAATACTCAAGACAAACCTGCTGAGGAGATTTTGATTCCGCAGTCAGAAGCTTCCGGTTTTCCTGTATTATCTTATTGGTCAGAACTACCTGGCGGGCTATTACCATTGAAAGATTCATTATAAAAGAAAACTGATCCAGACTTTCGTAGAACTTGTCAGACGGGATTTTTTTCACACATGCGTCTTTGTCCAGAAGAACAGTTTCCTGCCTGAGCACGGGCTGACCGATTGCCTTTGACATTATCAGCTCGGAAGCTCCGATAATAAAATTCTGTCCTTTCAGGGAATATTTATC
>DAOMHE010000096.1:0-8749 GCA_035430785.1 Spirochaetota bacterium
AATGCGGTTATGATTGCATTTCTGCCAAAAACGGGAAAGAGGCGTTTGAATTATACACCCGGAAATCTTCAGAAATTATTCTGGTTATTCTTGATATGATTATGCCTGAAATGAACGGAAAGGATTGTTTTTTTGAAATAAAGAAAATTAATCCTGATGCCCGTATCATTCTCTGTTCAGGATACAGCCGCGAAGAGGATGTTGAACTTCTTAAGGAACATGGTTTGTTTGCTTTTATCAAAAAGCCGTTCAAAAAGGATGATTTCTGTAATATAATTTATGAAATTATTGCTTCTGTTTAATATTTATTAGAATTGGTTTTCTCCTAAATATAAACTCTCAAAAATCATTGACACACTTTTTAAATGATAACTAATGAACTTCGATAGTGTACGGAGAGTTTATGATTAAGAATGATATGGAGCTTATTTTCCGTGGTACGGAAGAAATAATACCAAAAGACGAATTTATAGCAAAAATGAAGGAATCTGAGGATAAACAGATTCCTTTGACAATTAAAGCCGGATTTGACCCGACTGCACCTGATATTCATCTGGGTCATTCTGTGCTCTTGCGCAAAATGAAGCATTTCCAGCAGATGGGGCATCGTGTTGTTTTCCTGATAGGGGATTTTACAGGCATGATCGGAGATCCGACAGGTAAGTCCGAAACGCGAAAAAAACTTACAAAGGAAGAAGTTCTAATTAATGCCGAAACCTACAAAAAACAGGTGTTTAAGATTCTTGATCCTGAAAAAACCGTAGTTGAATTCAATTCAAAGTGGTGTTCCTCAATGGATTTTGCAGGAGTGCTTGAACTGACAAGCCATTATAATGTAGCCAGAATGCTTGAACGTGATGATTTTTCAAAAAGATATAAGTCCGGAAAATCCATTTCAATTATCGAATTCATGTATCCGCTGGTTCAGGGATATGATTCAGTTGCGTTGAAAGCCGATGTTGAACTCGGCGGAACTGACCAGAAATTCAATCTTCTTGTAGGCCGTGATCTCCAGAAAGAATACGGATTAAAACAGCAGAGCATAATTACACTTCCTCTTTTAGTCGGACTTGACGGCGTAAATAAGATGAGCAAATCGCTCGGAAACTATATAGGAATAAATGAAGAACCTAAGGATATTTTCGGCAAGGTTATGTCTATTTCAGACGAGCTGATGTTTAAATACTATGAACTGGTTACAGATGTCCCTAGAGCTGATATAGATAATATCAGAAGAGGAATTTCTGAAAAAGCTATACATCCGAAACAGGCAAAAGTCGATCTTGCTAAAAATATATGCGCACAGTTTTATGATGAAGAAACAGCAGAAAAAGCAGAAGCTGATTTTAATGCACTGTTTGTAAAAAAAGAAGTTCCGGACGAAATGGATGAATTTATAGTTTCCGATGAAGATAAAAAAGACGGTAAGATATGGATTGTTAAACTGCTTTCTTTAACCGGAATTGCGTCTTCCAACGGTGAAGCACGAAGACTAATAACCGGTGGCGGTATCAGCATCGACGGAGAAAAAGTTTCTAATGAGAAGTTTGAGATTAATTTTCCATGCAATTGTGTTATTAAAGCAGGAAAAAGAAGATTTGTAAGAGTAATCGGTTAAAAAATCTGTAACAAATTACGAGTATTTATGACTGAAAAGAGCGACCTTGAGATAATTGAGTCGGTGGTTAAGGGAAAGGTTAACGATTATGCTCTTCTTGTTAAGCGCTATCGCGACAAAATCTTCAGATATGTCTGCGGTTATTGCGGGAGCAAAGAAGATGCAATGGAGATTTCCCAGGACATACTGGTTGCGGCATATTCTTCTTTGAGTAAATTCAGGGGAGAAGCAAAGTTTTCGACATGGCTTTTCAGCATAATGATTAATCATTGCAGAAATCATGTAAGAAAAAAAGGCCGTATTAAAAAAGTCTCTATCTCTGACCTTTATGATGATTCGGGAGCTGATTATGAGATACCTGATTCACGGGGGTCGCTGGAGGAAGACCTGGTAACATCTGAGACTTATAAAGCGGCGGTTGCCGAACTTTCTAATCTCCCGGATGATTATAGAGAAGCTGTTATCCTCTGTGATGTTGAGGAAATGAGCTATGAGGATATTTCGGAGGCTTTGTCAATAAGCATGAGCAATGTTAAAATAAGAATTCACCGAGGCCGGGAAATGCTGCGGAAAAGGTTGGGCGAAAGGGGGTATGTATGAGAAATGAACATATGAAATTTGATGAAATCTCGGCATATTCTGACGGTCATAAAACAGATGCGTTTTCAGCTCACATTAAAAAATGCGCTAAATGTTCTGCTGTTTTGTCTGAAATCAAAAAAACGAAGAAATTCACTTCTTCTTTAAAAAATCTTCAAATAGAGAACGATCTTTTTGATGCGGAGATTATGAGAAGAATCAAAAAACGCAGATTGTTTAAAAAGCGTCACATTCTTCCTTTGTCTGCAGCTGCAGCATTTTTATTAATTCTGTTTTCCGGACTGGTAAATGAAGACAGCAGAAAAGTTGAAACAGATATTTCTTTGAACAATTCTCCGATGCTTGATTATGCTCACGTTACAGATGAAGTTGTGTCATCTGGTGAATTAAAATCCATGCTTACTGCCGGAAAGATATTATCCGATTCTGATGATACTCTCGTCATTGAATCCACATATTCAGAATACCGGGCATTGATGAAAAGACTTAGTATTCCTGAAGAGAACCGCGATCTAAAATCCTTTAATGCGATGCATCTGTCAAATGATAGAGGAGAACATGTTAAAGGCGGAACGGATCCGAATAAACGGGTGGTTTATTCAATTAGAGTTGTCAGAGAGAAGTAATTCTTTTATTTGCAGAGCCTTTTCCCTGCTAATGTTAAGATTGACTGCTATTTCTTCGGCTTCTGCTAGTGCTGCATTTTTTGCACTGCCGTAGTTTTTAAGAAGTAATGCTTTTTTTTCCTTACCGATTCCTTTTATGCTGTCAAAAGGAGAGCTTATGATTCGCCTGCTTCTGAGTTCCCTGTGATATTTGACCCCGAATCTATGTGATTCGTCGCGGATACTTTGAATTATTTTCAATGCCTGTGATTCTTTTGGAAGCACAATCGGGGGATCATCCGGCGATGTATAGATTTCTTCGTTTCGTTTTGCAATTGAAATAATCATTACATCTGTTTTAAGTGCGGAAGCAGCCTCAATTGCGCGGGTGAGCTGTGTCGGTCCTCCGTCGATAACAATAAGATCCGGCAGATCAAGCGATTCATTTATAATATTCTGTAAATATCTTGAAACTGCCTCATGAATCATGCCGGGATCGTTTGCCGATTCGTAACCGCGGATTTTAAATTTGCGGTAACCTTTTTTATCCGGATAACCGTTTAAAAAACACGACATACTTGCGACAGAGTCCTTGCCCTGAAAATTCGAAATGTCGAAACAAACCATGGTCCGGATCATTCGAGTGGTGTTTAAAACGTGTGCAAGCTCGGCTAAAGCCCTGCTTTTATCTGACAATATTTTTTTTGATTCCCTCTCGGTTCTGATAAGATCAATATTTTTTGACATTATTTTAATTACAGATTTTTCATCATCGCTTTTAGCCGAACTGATTTTTATTTTATTTTTTTTGTCAGAAAGCATTTGCTGAAAAAGCTGTGATGAATTTAATCTGTCTTTTAAAATTATTTTATGAGGCAGGGAATCGTTTTTGGCATAATGATCGAAAAGGAATCTTTCGTAAATTTCGGTCTCATTGATGAACTCTGTATTTTCATAAATGAAAACCTTGCGTCCGGAAAGAGCTCCGCCTCTGAATTCAAATAAAAGCAATACGGCTTCTTCTTTGATGACGGATACGGCAAGATAATCAATATCATATGCGCTTGAGGCTATTACATTCTGTTTTTGTGAAATACGCTGAATGTCGAAAATTATATTTCTGATTTCAGCCGCCTTTTCAAAAAGCGTTTCAGAAGAATATTTGTCCATCTGCAGTTTAAGACGTTTTATGATTCCGTCGGTTTCACCGCCGATAAAATTAGCCGCTTCATTTACCCTGGATATATATTCTTCACGGCTTATTTTACCCGTGCAAACTCCTGAACATTTACCAATTTGATAATTTATACATGGCCGTTCATTTTTTTTAAGAGGCAGTTTTTTTGCGCATCTGCGTATCTTGAATATGTTATGAGCAAGTTCGAGAACATTTCTTGCAGCGGACGAATCTGCATACGGTCCGAAATACTTCTGGGATTTTCTGTTGATGCTTCTTGAATAGATTATCCGCGGATACTCTTCATCTGTTACGGCAATGTATGGATAGGATTTATCATCCTTCATTCTGACATTGAATCTCGGGCGGTGCTTCTTTATAAGTGTTTCTTCAAGAATCAGAGCTTCGAGTTCATTTTCTGTCGCTATAAATTCAAACGAATCGGTCCGTCCTCCGAGAAATACTGATTTGCTTCCGTCGTTTTTATTGTTAAAATATGACGACAGACGCTTCTTTAAGGATTTGGCTTTGCCGATATAGAATATATTTCCGGTGCCGTCTTTTAGAAGATAAACCCCAGGTTCATCAGGGGTGTCTTTGAGCAGAATTATATTCTTTTCAAGATTTTTCACTTTGTATCAATCGCTCTGTTTTTGAAATGTATGATTTTGTCATATCGTGTTCGGGATTTATTTCGAGTGCTTTTTTAAACATTTCAAGAGATTCGGAATACTTCTTTTTTTTAGCGAATATGACACCAAGATTGAAATAGCTTCCGAAACCGTCAGGCTTGAGCATAATCAGGGATGAAAAAATATTTGATGCATCGTCAAATCTGTTTTCTTTAAGCAGATTAACGCCGAATTTGAAAATGTCGGAAAGAGAATCCTTTGAAGAAAGCTCTTCAATTATTTTTTCTTTTTCCTTTATTTCACCGACAAGAGAATTAAATGAAAGTGCAAGTTCGCTTATGTCGCTGTCGGCAGAAGGATTCATTACAAGGTCAGAACCCTGTGCCGCACTCTGGGCAACACCCGACATGCGTTTGTAGAATGCGCGCATCTGTTCAAGCTGAATAAATGTCAGAAAAGTAAAAATGATACAGAGTATTATGATAAAAACCATTAAGGTTTTTTTCAGTGATGCAGTTTGTTTTTCTATGTTTGCTGAATTCGCGGTATATTCTTCGGCGGATACTGAAACTTGAATTACGCACTCATTTTTTCCGAATTTTGCCGGAATGTAAATGTTAAAAAACCGGGTACCATCTTCCGAATAGATTTTATCATCAATTGCAGTCTCATATAATCCCTTTTTCAGATAATTGGTTTCCGATGATTCCATAATCTGCATTCCTTCTATGAATGGGAGTTTTCTGCCTCCATTCATAGAAGAAGCTTTTATTACTTTGTAGTAATTTTCATCAGCGGTTTTGGTAAATGCCGAAAAGGAGAGAATATCTTCGTCAGCGCTGAGAAACTCTGCGCTTTCTTTAAAAAATTCCTTTTCTGACGAAAAAACTTTTGTATTATAAAATGAAAATATCAACTTGGTTCTTGGTTCATTTCTTGCGATGAGTTCTTTTATGTTATTATGATCTTCTGCTGTTTGTTTTTTTGTAATCATTCCCGACGCAAAAAAACCTGTGAAAGCTATACAAAGGCAGTTTATCAGAGCTAAAACAGCAATCAAACGGACTGAGCCGCTTTTTATTATCTTCATTTATTTCTCCGGAATAGTAATAAAGAATTTGGTTCCTTTTCCTATTTCACTTTCAAGTTCTATTGAACCGTTGTGGAGATCAATAAATTTTTTACATATAACTAGACCGAGTCCGTTCCCTTTTTCACCGCGTGTTCCGCGGGAAGGCGAGTAGCCGTATTGAGTAAACAGATTATCGATCTGATTTTTGTCCATTCCTATGCCCGTGTCTTCAATGGAAAGGTGAATGTGTCTGTTTTTGGTTTCTGCAGTTACGGTTATTGTGCCGTTTTCTGTAAATTTTACCGAATTGCTGATGACATTGTTGAGTACCTGAAGAATTTTTTCACGGTCAACCATTGCATGTGTATTTTCAAGCCGGTTGAAAAAAACAATTCTGGTATTTTTATCAATGCCGAGAAGAACAAAATTATTGAGGCTTGTATTGATAAGTTCAGCCATGTTTGTTTCGACGCGCTGAATATTGATTATTCCGGTTTCGACTTTTGAAATGTCAAGAAGCTGATTTACGAGTTCGTAAAGATCTACTGAAATGTCTCTGATTACATTGAGATATCTTTCCTGCAGTTCTGAAAGATCGCCTTTTTTTATGAGGTAATTAACATAGCCTGTAATGCTTGAAAGAGGCGATCGAAGATCGTGCGAGACAACGGCTAAAAATTCATTTTTGAGCTGATTGAGCTTGAACAATTCCTTAAAATGCCGTATATTGTCCCGTCTGAGGCGGATGTTTTCGGACGCTCTCTTTAGAGCAAGTATAATTGCGTCATTTTCTGCAGGTTTCGGAATGAAATCATAAGCTCCGTATTTCAGCGCGTTTATGACGCATTCTGCAGAAGGATGTTCTGCCAAAAGAATGGTATTTGTGATTTTACCTGTTTTATTGATGTGAGCGATAATTTCAAAGGCGTTATCCTTTCCGACGTATAATTCTGAAAGAACTATGTCAACCGATTTTGAATCGAGAAGTTCGGCGGCTTTTTCAAATGAATCGGCTGAAATATAGGAATAACCTTCGTTTTCTGCCAGTTTGAGCATTTCGTCCGAAAGAACATTATCTTTTGAAATTATAAGTATGGTAATGTCGGAATTATATTTTTCCATAACCGCCGGTAAATTTGTTTTTGTCTCAACGCGAGTCTACATTATAAATTATGATATTTAAAAAAGCAAGAAAATTGAGTAATAAGCGGATCAGTTCGGTTTTTGATTATTGATTTCCCGACTTTATTCCTTGACACAAAAAGGTGTAAAATTACTCATAATACCGAGCTATGAAAGATGCCATGCGAAATTACTGCTATCCGCAGATACCTGTTAAAATAATGAAGCCGCTTCACGCTTTAAGGAAGTCCGGCATGGAAATATTAATAACTACTTGAGGTTGCTATGAAAGATTCGGTTTTCCGTATTGATGTTTTTTCAAAAGGAAAAGATTACCGCGGTGAGGCTCTGAAAAAAAGGCTGAATTCTTACGGTTACGCCGTTGAAAAGATATATGTTTCTGACTCTTATATTGTTAACGCGTCTTTGTCTGCGGAAGAAGCCGAAAAGCTTTCAGCAGCTCTTACAAACAGGGTAACACAGCAGTTTGTTATAGATAAACCATACGGCTTAAATAATTTTGATTTTGCCCTCGAAATCGGTTTTCTTCCGGGAGTTACGGATAATGTGGCTCACACAGTCCGCGAAATTGCGGAAGATCTTTTCAAGAAGGAATTTGACCGCGAAAAATCATTTTTTTCAGCAGTTACTTTTTTTATCAAGGGAACTGATGGAAATTCCGCTGAAATGATTTCTGCTGAATTGTCCAATCCTCTTATAAACCGAACCAAAATATTTTCTAAAAGCGATTATGAAAAAAACGGCGGATTCGGTGTCGATCTTCCGATTGTTCATGTTAAAGAACATGCTTCCGCCGATGAAGTTAAAATAATTGATGACGATGAATATCTTTCAAAACTCGGGAAGATGGGAATAGAAGATGAACGCGGTTTCCGCGGACCTCTTGCTCTTGATCTTCCATCGATGCATGCCGTGAGGGATTATTTTCTGAAAGTTGAGAAAAGAATGCCGCGCGATATCGAGCTTGAGGCCATTGCACAGACATGGAGCGAGCACTGCAAGCATACCATTTTCTCTGCTGAAATAGACGGAGAGAAAGACGGAATTTTTAAGAAATACATCAGAGCCGCGACAATGGAAATCATAAAACGCCGCGGCGATAATTTCTGTATTTCTATATTTGAAGATAATGCCGGCGGAATTGAATTTGATGAAAACTATATGGTTTCGGATAAGGTTGAAACGCATAATTCTCCATCAGCGCTTGATCCTTTCGGAGGTTCAATCACAGGAATAGTCGGGGTAAACCGCGATGAAATGGGATTCGGTCTCGGAGCGCTTCCGATAGCAAACCGTTACGGATTCTGCCTTGCCGATCCGGAAGATAATGATCCTATTTACAGATCGAAAGATAAATCGAGCAGAATGCTTTCTCCGCGCAGAATAATGGAAGGAGTAGTTTCGGGAGTAAATTCCGGCGGAAACACATCCGGTATTCCGACTCCGCAGGGATTTGTCTATTTTGATAAAAGCTATAAAGGAAAACCTCTGGTGTTCGTCGGAACAGTCGGTCTTCTTCCTAAAAAGATAAACGGAAAACCGTCGCATGTTAAAAAAGCTCAAAACGGTGATTTGATAGTAGTAGCCGGCGGAAGAGTCGGTCTTGACGGAATTCATGGTGCTACTTTTTCATCAGAAGCATTAAGTGAAGGTTCGCCTGCCGGAGCCGTGCAAATCGGTGATCCGATTACACAGAAAAAAATGAGTGACGCTATTGTTAAAGAAGCGCGCGGCATGGATCTTTATAATTCGATAACTGATAACGGCGCGGGCGGAATCTCGTGCTCTGTTGCTGAAATGGCGAAAGAGTCCGGCGGTTTCGTTGTTGATCTTGAAAAAGTGCCTCTAAAATATCCGGGTCTTGCTCCATGGCAGATATGGGTGAGTGAATCTCAGGAAAGA
>DAOMHE010000097.1:0-8673 GCA_035430785.1 Spirochaetota bacterium
CAAGTACGAATCTGTTTTCTGCACCAATACAGGTACACCGGAAGAACGTCTCGAAGCGTTTCTTCAGGCAATTCGCATTGTTTATGCGAGTACGATGGACGCATCCGCATTGGCATACCGCAAACAGCGCGGATTGGATAATCTTGATGAACAGATGGCAATACTTGTTCAGCGCGTATCAGGTTCGCTTTTCGACAGGTTTTTTATGCCGCTTGCAGCAGGTGTCGGATATTCCCATAATGCATGGCGTTGGGATTCTTCTATTGATCCATCAGCCGGAATGCTGCGCATTGTTGCTGGTCTCGGTACACGTGCAGTCGACAGAACAGGCAGTGATTATCCGCGCATTGTAAGTCTTTCAAATCCGAACAGCGATCCCTCCGGCGGAAATGACAGGACCCGTTATAGTCAGCATTCTATTGATTGTCTCGATCTTGAAAAGAGAGACATCGTTACAATGCCTCTTGATACCATTCTTCCGGTTCTTCCGGATTGGGTACATCCCTTTATAGTCGAACACGATTACGAGACAGAGCGCCGGTTAACCGACATGGATTGTTACAGGCCTGTTTTTATAGGAAGTTGCGCCGGGCTTGTCGAAGACCGTCTTCTTCTTCAGGATCTCAAACTCATTCTTCAATCTCTTCAGAGCGAATACAATAATCCCGTTGATATCGAGTTTACAGTTAATAAGGCGCCAGGCGGAGATTATCTGATAAATCTTCTGCAGTGCAGACCGCTTCAGACTGCAGGAAGCAAAAAGCCACTTGAAGGATTTAAAATTGATGAGAATGCTCTAAAACATTCAGATAAAGACAATATATTTATATCACTTCACCGCAATACAATGGGACCTCAGTTTAAGTGCAAAGTCGATGCTGTTATAATCATTGATCCATTGAGTTATTATAATCTTCCGTATAAGGATAAGCCCGGCGTCGCACGGATGATCGGTCAATTGAACAGCCTGTACCGTGAACAGAATAAAAATATTATTCTGCTTGCACCAGGCAGAATAGGAACGTCTTCGCCCGAACTCGGTGTTCCGGTAAGTTTTGCCGAGATCAGCAATATGAGCATGATTTTTGAACTTGCTTGCTCTGAGGCGGGATATAATCCCGAACTTTCTTTCGGAAGTCATTTTTTTCAGGATTTGGTTGAAGCCGATATTTATTACGGCGCGATACCCGAGAAATCTAACGAAGATTTTTATAATACAGGAATATTTTCTGCCTCTGAAAAAATAGAGCTAAGCAGTATCGGATTGAACACTTACGAAGGTAATCCGCTTTCATTTTATAAATCTGACAATCTTTATTTCAGTTCAAATATTCTTGAAAGCAGTTGTATATGCGGTCGTGTACTTTGATATTGCTTATACTTATTCATGAACAATGATTGACTTTTCATTTAGTATTATTCTACTTATATATTAGGAGTCAGATTTATGGCAATTTTACAAGTTAGAGACCTTGATGATAGGTTATATTCTTCGCTAAAATCAATTGCGAAAAGTGAAAACAGATCAATCAGTCAGGAAGTCATTTCAATAATTGAAAAATATCTCTCAAATCCTCATGTTTTTTCAAGTAATCCTACGCGTGAATTCATTTCGCTTTCGGATTCATGGGATGACAATAGAAATGCAGATGAAATAATAGCATCGATCAAAAATTCAAGAAAATCATCAAAAAGGTTCAATTCTGAAAATGTCGTTTTTGATTGATGCAGAATAACTTTGGTTGAGTTCATAATTGATCAGAATGTTTCTATGAAAGAATGATTTTTCTTTACAATCGGAATGAATAACTCAAATTATTAGTCAAGTAATGAAAATATAGTGGCAGTTATTTGTGAGTTGTATTATTTCTATTTCTTATCCTGTTTAAGCGTTGAAGATGTGTTGCAGCATAAATCTTGAAAATTATTATACTGCTGGCAAAATGGAGAAAATTATTATGAAGGTATTTGTTCGGATTTTTCTATCATTATCTATTTTGTTTCTTTTATTTAACATTCCTGTTTTGTATGTTATGACTTATGATTACTTTATTTCTGTAAGAGCTGATTTTTATGCACCGGATTCTATAAATTTCGATGAATCCGAGCGTGAATTGACAAACGTTTTTCCGACTTATTATGGAGAAGAAATATTATTTGAAGGAGAGAATTATTACTTAACTTGGCCTTTTTTCTATAATACATGCGGGCATAGGCATGGAAATGACGAAATTATTGGAAAATATTTGATCGTATTTCGAACTGAATCAGAAACTGATACTTTAATAAAAAAAATTGATATAGATCTTGGTATAGAAGATAAATTTACAATGTATGTTATGGAAAAAGATGAATTGTTAGAAATTGAAATAACTGATTCCAGGCAATTGTTTATTAACAAATCCCGACTTATATATTTTGTTTTTGCAGACTTTGAAAAAAAACTAGACGGCAAAAATGTAAAAATAAATATAGTAATTGAAAAAAATAACCGGACTTATGAAATAAATAAAAATGAAAAGGTGAAGTATTATGAATCGGTTACAAAATATGATTAGTTTAACGTTATTTATAATAACTATCATTTATAATACTCTATTTCTTTTTTTGGGATTACTGACAACTCATGCATATTTAAGTAAATTTTTATTAGCATCTTCTTCAGTGATTATTTTGATTAATATTTTTACTATTATAATGAAAAAATATATGGTCATTTATAAAAAAACATTTATTACTGCTTATGTTTTATCTGTTATAAATGTAATAGTAATGAATTTATTTTTCTTTTGGAGTTTTACTGCTTATTATAATGAAACATATCAATATTATATTTTGGGAATATTTGTAGATTATCTTACGCCTGGCTATTTTCTTCTATTTATCATGTTGTTTCTATTACGTTTTATTTTTAAGATTTATTCAAATAGAAAAATGATCAAAACTGTGTAGAAATTATTGACTTACGTCATCCAATCCTGTAGCTTAATGTATTCTCTATTCTCAAATCACACCTAATTTTTATTGACAAATTCTTATAAAATTCAAATTTCTATGGGTATAGAATTTTTGTGTTTTTAGTCATTGTTAGAAACTTTTGCGGATTTTGGTTTCTAACAATGTAGGGTTTGCTGAATTGTTTCATAAAACCGGCTATAAATAACTTCTAAAATCAGTTTTTTGGGTAAATAAACAGGAGAAGACATTGCTAATTATAAAAGAAAAAATAGAGTCTATTATCGTTGAATCCATAAATAAGGCTATTGATGATAAACGTATCGATATTCCGCCTGTTACTGATGTAAAAGTCGAATATCCCAAAGATGAAAAATTCGGTGATTATTCAACGCCTTTTGCACTCGAATCGGCAAAACTGCTTAAAAAAAATCCCATGGAAATCGCTTCAGTTATTTCAGAATATGTTTCAAAAAATGATTTTTTCGAAAAAGTCGATGTTGTAAGACCGGGTTTTCTGAATTTATATATTTCTACGAAAGTGCTTAATGAAGTTTCTAAAGAAATCATTTCTCTTTCTGATTCTTTCGGCATTATCAAAAAAGATAGCCCTGAACGTGTTAATATTGAGTTTGTTTCTGCTAATCCGACCGGTCCATTGAACATCGTTTCCGCACGTGCGGCTGCTGTGGGCGACACCCTCGCTAATCTTATTACAGCGGCAGGCGATATCGTAGACCGCGAATTTTACATCAACGATTACGGTAATCAGGTTAGACTCCTCGGTGAATCCGTTCTGTCGCGTTACCGCACCTTAAACGGCATTGAAAACGAATTTCCTGAAGAAGGATACCGTGGCGAATATATCAAAGATATCGCTTCTTTTATTAATGATAAATTTAAGTCCGAGGCCGACTCCATTACCGATCACTCTGACCTTGTAGATTTTTTTGCAAAAAAAGCCATTGAATACAATGTCTCAGGCCAGAAAGAAGTCATGAGCCGCTTCAAGGTTAATTATAAGCAGTGGTTCAGTGAAAGAACTCTTCATGAAGACGGTTCTGTAGAAAATACATTTACCGATTTGAAAGATCACGGTGTTCTTTATGAAGAAGAAGGCAAAACTTTCTTCAAGTCAACGGATTTCGGCGACGATAAAGACCGTGTTGTAATGAGAGAAGACGGCAGACCGACATATCTTCTTGCTGATATCGCATATCACCGAAATAAGTTTAAAAGAGGATATTCAAAAGTCATCGATATCTGGGGACCGGATCATCATGGCTACATAGCCCGTCTTTCAGGCGCAGTAAAAGCTCTCGGGCATAAGGAATCCGCTTTCAGGGTTCTTATAGCACAGCAGGTAAATCTTATCGCCAACGGCGAACTGGTCAAGATGTCAAAACGTCTCGGTCAGTTTTCTACAATGGCCGATTTAATAGAAGAAATCGGAACTGATGTTGCGCGTTATTTCTTTGTAATGCGTTCAATGGACAGCCATCTCGATTTCGACCTTGTTCTGGCAAAAAAAGAATCTTCCGAGAATCCGGTATTTTATCTGCAGTATGCGCATGCCAGAATTTGTTCAATTTTTAGAGAAGCCGATTCGAGAAATTTACCTTATATTAAGGGTGTTTCTGATACATCGGTTTTTGAATCGCCTGAAACAGTTGCTCTATTGAAAGCTCTTTCTAAGTATCCGGAAGAAATAAAGGATGCCGCGAATTCACTTGAACCGCATAGAATAGGAGTTTTTCTATTGAAACTTGCTCAGCTCTTTCATAGATTTTATGCGGAAAACAGAGTTCTTGTTGATGATGAAGCAAGAAGAAACTCATTGCTTACAGTATGTGATTGTGTAAGAATTGTAATCAGAAACGGACTTTCTCTGGTTGGTGTTAATGCTCCTGAAAAAATGTGAAATCCGGCTTATTTCTGCAATTTTTTGCATGTTTGCTGCCACCTCTTTGCTGAACGCACAAACGAGTGATGTTTATTTTCAGCAGGGTCTTGAAGCATACAAAAGCGGAAATTTCGGCTCTGCTGAGCTTTTATTCCGTAAAGTTATAGAAAGAAAAGACTCATATCAGGAACGCGGCAATTTTTATCTCGCGGCATGTCTTTTCCGTCAGGGGAAATATGACGAGGCGATTTTTGAATTTAACCGTTTTCAGCTGTTAAGCCGTAACCAGGAACTCATATCCGAAAGCCGTTTTTATATCGCAGAAAGTTATTACCTGAAAAAAGATTTCATTAAAGCTATTGAAGAATATAAACGTTTCATTTCGATCGGCCAGAAGGCAGATGCAGGAATGCGCGCTCTTGCCTCAGAAAGAATTGGAACTATTTATTATAACAGCGGACGTTTTGACGAAGCACTAATTGAATGGAAAAATATTCTTCCGTCTCTTCCAAAAGAAAAAGGAGACAGGATTAAGCTGAAAATAGCCGAAGCTCTGTATCAAAACGGTCAGTATGCCGAAGCACTTGAATATCTTGATACTATATCAACACAGTCATCTGCAGGTGATATTTCGTTTCAGTCAGAGATAGCTCTTTCTCTCGGAATTATTAATACGGAAATAGGCAAGCCGTCCATAGCATTAAGAAACTTTGCACGGATTCCCGAAGATCTTTTATCGAAACAGCCTTTTAGCAGATCATATTATTATTCAGCAAAAGCTTATGCCGATTTATCACAGACAGAAGATGCGATTAAATCACTTAATAAATATTTATCATTCGGTCAGTCTGCTGAGATGTATGATGATGCTGTTTATTTAAACGGCGTTCTTTCCATAAACCGTGATTCGCGTTCTGCTCTTGAATCTGTTTATTCTGTTTTTAACAAAACAAAAAATAATTCACTTCGTGTAAAGACTGCGGTTTTTCTTTCAAAATATTATATTGAAAGGGGCAGGCATGAAGATGCGCTTCCTTTTCTTGAATTTATAGCAAAGAGTAAAGCTTCGGAGGAAAAAGAGGTCAGTTTTTTTCTTGGTGAGGCATATATCTTTTCAAAAAAATATGACAAAGCGGAAAATCTCTTTCTTGCAATGGCAGAAAAATATAAATACGATAATGATGCCGATAGAATTTTCTTTATGCTTTCTGTTGTCTATTTCTGGAAAAAAGATAAACCGGGATTTGAATTATATAATTCGAAGATTACAGAATTTAATCAGTTTTCACCTTACAAAAAGGAAATTCTTTTTTATAAGGGTGTTGAGCGTTTTGAAGAAAGCGATTATTCTAAATCTGAAAATTTTCTCCGCGAATATGTTTCGGCCGCTAATCCCAAATATCTTTCTGAAGCCAGAAATTATCTTTTCAGGATTTATCTTTTTATGAATGATCCCGTTAAATCCGGCGACATTCTTGATAAAATAATATCTGAAAAATCCATTCCTGCCGGTTTTGAAAGACTTTTAACTCAGTATATAGTCCGCTTTCCTTCCGTCAGCAGAAGAAGTGCGTCGTATAGCGATTATGTCTTAAAAAATTATAAGGGAAGTGAAAGTTTCGCTCAAATAGTAAAATCGAGAGCTGATGATTTTTTTAAATCTTCAAATTTCAGACGTGCGGAAAGCGAATATACGCTTTTTCTTGATGAGATGGGAAACGATTATGATATCGATGTTTATGTTGGAAAAGTTCTGTCTTTATATAATCAGAAGAAGTATCAGGAAACAATAGACTTTATATCTCTTCAGAAGCTTAAAAGATATGACGAGAAAAAGACTGCTGAAATTGTCAGAATTCTCGCATTGTCTTATTATAATATCAAAAACTATGAAAGAGCTTATTCTTCATTGTCTGTAATATCAGACAAGCTTACAAATATTTCGGACTTTCAGCTGATTTTTGACCTTGCACTTATAAATAAAGATATTAACGCGGCAGTGAGACTTTCTAACAATTTTCTCGCAACCCCGCCAAAACATGCTGAAGCGCTATACCGCATTGCACTTTTTTACAAAGGTTATAAAAATGATGCTCTTGCAAAAGAATTTTATCTCAGGCTGATTTCTGATTATCCGGACAATACTTATTCTGATTATGCGAGAATTGAGCTTTCAAAATATGATATGATTGGCGGTTTTTTCAATATCGCTGAAAGCAGACTGCTTCAGATAAATAATCCTAAACTGACAGAAGAGAAAGATCTTTATCTGGCTGAAACTCTGTTTCTAAAAGAATTGCCGAATGATGCCGTTAAAATAACCAGATTGTATTCTTCAAAAAGAATTAAGAATGAAAACAAGGAAATTGCCGTTTCTGTTTTTCAGCGTTCGGCAGAATTTTCTTTTCTTTCGGGAAATCTAAACGACCTCGATATTTTTTCGCGTGCATTAATTAGCCTGAAACCGGAATCACGCAATGAAATGAATCTTTTTTTGGCAAAACTTAACTACGAAAAGAATGATTTCAGAAACGCTTTTACCTATGTTTCGCGTATTGATTTGAAAGTTAACGCGGATGCCTCTGCATATTACATTAAAGGAATGATTCTGCTTCATTTCTATAAGAACATATCTGGAGCGATGGCAGTATTTACTGAAATGCAGTCGGTTTTTCCTGAGGATGATTATGAAAGATCCAAGGCGGAATTTGAACTTGCGCGAATTTATTATGAGCGCAATGAAAATCAGAAAGCTCTGGAATTGCTTACAAGACTGAAAAAATCTGCTAACAAGGAAATTTCAATTTCATCATCCAAACTGTTGGAGTATTATGATTCAGGCAAATAATACCATTTCTGATATTTTTCATGACGAATATTCACAAAAAAGAAAATGTTATGTGAAATGGAAGGAAACTGCGGTTGAATCCTCTGATGCAGCACTTATTGTTGATCTTGCCACCTGTGTTTCTGTCATGCTCGCCGGAATAGATTCAAACGGTCAGGTTTGGATGGGCTTGAATCATCTTTTTAAATGCCGAGAAAATGATTCTGATGTGTCGCTTGAACATATATCCGAAATCAGAGATATTCTCGTTAATGATAAAAAGTGTACTAAGACCGCATGTCTTGGTGTTTTCGGCGCAGGATATAAAGAAAACAGTCTCAGCTCAAAAATTGCAAGGAGCAATATAGTTACAAGTCTTGAAAGTCTGAGTCTTTTTGATTATTCGGTAGAACTTTTTCTTACTGGTTATCAGCAGAATATTTCGGCTTTTTACAGCTCTCAAAAAGAATCTTTTTTTATTAAGAATACGAATATTGAAACGAAGGAATCCAATTACTATATGATTTCTGCAGAAGACATTTTTAAAGATGCTTGCTAATTTCCACACTCACACTCTTTTTTGCGACGGACATGATTCTGTTTACGATATGGCTGAGTTTGCTTTTTCTTCAGGTTTCACTCATCTGGGTTTTTCTTCACATGCACCTCTTCCTTTTGATGCCCGCTGGGCGATGAAAGAAGAACGGATATCTTCATATATCAAAGAAATTGAAGATTCAAAAAAATCATTTAGTAAAATGAAAATATTTACAGCTCTTGAAGTAGATTATATTCCGTCAACATGGGAATATTCAAAAAAAATAATCTCAGATAATAAATTTGATTATCTGATAGGAGCGGTGCATCTTCTCGGTGAACCAGGCGGAAAAGATTATATAACAATTACCGGAAACAGTTCACGGTTTGCAGATTCTCTAGCTAATTCCGGTAAAGATATCATAAGTGCAGTCCGTGAATATTATGAGCG
>DAOMHE010000098.1:0-1507 GCA_035430785.1 Spirochaetota bacterium
CATCCGAATGAGGATATATGAATTCATCAATTAGTTTTGAAAACAAAAAAAATATTATTCTTGCAGCCAGGAAAGCTGTTGAAACTGAACTCTTTAATAAATCTTCACTCATTCCTGATCTTTCTGATTCATTTTTTGATCAAAAAACCGGAATCTTTGTAACCATTCATAAGAATGGAAAACTCCGGTGCTGCATAGGTTACATAGAAGGTTTTATGCCTATTCGTGAAGCTATTCTTGATCTTGCGATGTCGGCAGCATTCCGGGATCCTCGTTTTCAGCCTCTTTCACCAGACGAATATAAATTGGTTGATTTTGAAATATCAATACTCTCTCCGATAGAACGGATCAAATCTATTGATGAAATTATAATCGGTGAAGACGGACTGATAATGACCAAGGGGATGAAAAGAGGGCTTCTCCTGCCTCAGGTGGCTACAGAAAACAACATGTCTAAAGAGGAGTTTTTATCCCATACGTGTATGAAAGCAGGTCTGTCTCCAAATGAATGGAAATCATCTGATGTTCAGATTGAGAAGTTTTCAGCAGTAATAATACGTGAAAATGAACTTGATTCTGTGAATTAAATTATATTTATCAAAATTTCTTTTTCTAAAAGCATTCAATTTAATCTTGACAAAGAACCATTAGAGGTTGATTTTTCCGCCATGAAAACAAAATTATTACTTTTAACAGCATTCTTGTTACCGGCAGTCCTTAATGCAGGATATTCCGCCGGGCGATCATACTACACAAAGAAAAATTATGATAAAGCCAAAGAAGAATTTCTTTCTGCAGTGGAACAGAATCCAAAAGACGGAAACTCTTATTTCTTTCTGGGTGAAATTGAAAAAAATGCAGGTAACTTCAAAGAGGCAGAAGAATATTACAGACTCGCTATAGAAGGAAATACAGATAAGCGGTTTAAAAATTTTGCATACTGGAACTATAATTTAATGGTTGAACAAAGAGGTGAACCTAAAGATATAGTCATCGCATATAAAACTTTCTACAAGAACATGAATAATCATGAGTCAATTAAAAAAATAGATTCACTCATAGATAAACTTTTGTGGACGGACAATCAGAACGCTCAGAATTTTTATAAAGAAGGCATAGCATTAAAAGAAAGCGGAAAGAAAAATGAAGCAATGGAATCATTCAAAAAAGCCTCATCTGAAGATTCCGCTTTTCTTGCACCTCATTATCAGATTGGCATGATACTTCTTGACCTCAATGACAAAACAGGAGCCGCAAGAGAACTATCAATTGTCGCTGAAAAACTTCCATTTTATTATGGAGCAAACAGAATTCTTGCAGACATATATTTCAGCCAAAATTCATTCTCCAGCGCAGAGAAGTATTATTCAAACTGCATAATCTACGGTATCATTACAAGCGACACCGAATATACACTATTGCTTAAGCGTGCTACATGCAGATATAACATAAAAAATTATAATGAAGCTCTTGAAGATGCCGTTAAAGCATCAAATCTCAGAAAAAC
>DAOMHE010000098.1:1607-8640 GCA_035430785.1 Spirochaetota bacterium
ATTTTTCACAAAAATTATATTCTCAATTTACAAAAATCATTTCTGTTATTCCGGAAAAAATGATGGATAACCAGATGAAAGTAAATGCAGGTAAAGCCTATTTAGAAACATTAAATTTCAAAAAATCTATTCATTTTCTCGGTTCTTCTTCTTTGACCAGCGAAAATAAACTTCTTCTGGCATTAGCATACCTTAAGGACAACCAGAGGGATAAGTGTAAACAGATTCTTTCGGAAATAAAAAATGATTCCGCGATAAAGACCATGGCTCTCGATAATAAAAATCTCAAGCCGGTTATGCAGGAAATAATTAACGAAGATAAACCGATTAATGAACCGGTTAAATCTCCGGATGCAGTTTCACAGTAATGTTCGAAATACGCGATTTTAAGGCTAAAATCGGAAATTTTAATCTTGGAGAAATAGATTTAAGAATTTCAGAAGGCGAAATTCTTTCTCTTTGCGGAAAATCATCATCCGGAAAATCCGTTTTTATTTCATCTCTGTCCGGTGCGATAAAAAATCCAAGCGGCGACTTTTTCTTCAAAAGTTCATGCATAAACAATGAACTAAAAAGTTATATTAGCTCAAATGAAACCATTCCTTCAAAAGATGAATCTGTTACGGTGAAGGAATTTTTTTATTTGTCACGGCGAAAAATAAAAGGCAAACTTAGTTTCTTTAACGAAGAAGATAAAAGCCTCATATCCGAATTATCATCAAATTTTGGATTAAAAAAATACATAAATGATAAAATTCAGAATATTCCTCATTCTGCAAAGAATCTTCTTTTTACCGCAGCCAAGATTTCACATTCAAAAAAGATACTTCTTCTTGACGCGCCGGAAGCACTATTAGATCCATTATCTCTTAAGATTCTCAGCAGAGAACTTATAAAATATTCCAAAAAATCAAATATAATCATTATGGCAAATAATGATCCGAATTTCTCAATTTGTACTGCTGACAGCATTGCGATTATGAATGAAGGTAAAATTATCAAACAGGGTGATTCATCTGTTTTCTCTAATAATAGCATCAAAGATTTTTTTGAAACTGAGGGTGTTATCGGTACAAACATCGAAAGCGGCAAAAAATATATCCGCTTTTTCTAAAAGCATATTTTCAATTAGATTATCAGGTATAATACTTAATTTTCATTTTTGCTTCTTCAATTGAATCAACAATGATAAAATATTCATAATTATGCATACGCTCAATCATTTCCCTAAGATCACTCCCCGGCCGCATTATTATAACACGTTTTCCGATATTTTTGGCATCAATACCTGCCGTCACAAAAATATTCATACCCGAGGTAGTAATAACACGGATATCCCTCATATCAATTACAAGATTCTGTTTTTTCAGGTTATCTCTTAGAAAACGCTCAAATTCACTGCACACAGATAGAGAAAGATTTCCGTATAAGGTTATCAGTTTATAATTATCAAAATCCTCAGACGAATAAGAAAAATCCATTAATTTTTCCAGCTGTTACCATGATAAATTTTTGCTACAAATTCAGAATGCATTATCTCTTTGATACTTTTTTTCAGAGTGTCAGGATAAATTGTAACAGAATCCAATTCTTCAGATGCAAAATACCTGTATCCCGACAATCTTTTATCAGAACCGAGTTTAATCTTTCCTGATTTATAAGTACATAAAAAAATTATATTAAAAATATGACGAGTTGAATCAGGCGATATTGATTCAGAAACATATACAATATCTTTAGGAGTTATCTCAATCGATAATTCTTCCAGAAATTCACGTTTAAGTGCAGTTCGTGCATCTTCACAAAAATCCACACCGCCGCCCGGAGCAAGAAAATATGATTCATCGTCTTTTGTGTGTTCGACAAGAAGAACTTTTCCGTTTTTAATAATAACTCCGCCGACACGGATGCGTATTTTCTTTTTAGGCAAATTACAACTCCAAAGTACCTTTTCTTTTCATTTCAAGAGCTTTTTCCGCTGCAGAAGCCTCTGCTCTTCTGATACTGCTTCCTGAAGCACGTACTATTTCTTTTCCCTTGATCAGCAAGGCTACTTCAAAATTTTTACAATGATCCGGGCCGCTTTCACTAATAAGTTTATATTCAGGTTTTTCCTTATATTTTTTCTGAACGAATTCCTGAATTGAACTCTTAGGGTCTATACTGCTCGGGATCTTTTGAATATCTCTTATATAGGGTTTAAGATTTGACAGTATGAAATCTCTTGAAGATTTAAGCCCTGAATCCAGATAAATAGCTCCAATAACAGCCTCAACTGCATCGGATAAAATCGAATCCCGCAAACGCCCCCCGGAGAGATCCTCACCACGCCCCATTAGAAGATAATCACCGATTCCTATATTTCTTGCTACTTTGGCAAGAACATCTTCTGATACGACTTTGGCTTTTATTTTAGCCAATTCACCTTCATGATATAATGGAAATTTTTTAAAAATATATTCATTAACAACCAGAGCCAGAACAGAGTCTCCTAGAAACTCGAGACGTTCATTATCATGGATATGAAGCTTTGTCTCATTTACATATGAGCGGTGAATCAGTGCGGAATCAAGAAAATCCTCATCTTTCAAAAAATAGCCGATTTTCTGTTGAAAATCAGATAAAATTTTTTCTCTGGATTTATCTCGTTTATCAGAAAGAATTTTGAACATATTATTTTACAAATAAAAAAGCGCCCTAAGGCGCTTTATTAAGCTTCAGTTACGACAGCTTTTTTAAGCCTGACCTGCTTGCCTTTATACTGCATACAGGAAGGACAAACTCTATGAGGAAGCCCATAAGCTCCGCAATTCGGACACGGTCTCAAATTTGGAACATCTATCGCTTCATGAGCCCATCTCATACTTGATTTGGACTTTGATTTACGCCTCTTAGGTACAGCCACTTTCTTTCTCCATCGAATCTCAAATTATTATTCAAAAGATTAAAACAGATGATTTTTGTCAATAATATTTTCAACAGATATTTAGCTCGATCCCCCCAGTTCAAGAACGAAGTGCAACAAAAAGAATAAAGAAATATATTATTAAGTCGACCGGCCCTTAGGGTAAAACATATTAAATTAATATTTTTTACCGGCTATAAAGTCTTCTCACTGGTTAATCTATTATGCGATTACTAAATTAATATTTTTTCTATTTGCATCACAAATAGAAATTCGCTAATCTATGCAAAGGCTAATTTCTTCTCATAATGTATTGGTTCATTTTCATTTCATTATTAAAAAAACTCCATTGCGTATCGTCTTTAAACTGAATCAGCAAATTAAATTTTATCTTTTTCAACTATATTCAGAAATTTAATTGACAAGAAACGACCCATCGATAAATTCGTTCACGGATGGTTGTCCGAGTGGTCGATGGAGGCGGTCTTGAAAACCGTTGAGTTAATAGCTCCGGGGGTTCGAATCCCTCACCATCCGAAGATCTATATAAGGAGAGATGCCCGAGAGGCCGAAGGGAACGGTTTGCTAAATCGTGGTACCGTTTCGGTACCGAGGGTTCGAATCCCTCTCTCTCCGAATAAGTGATATGAATAGAATCAAAGAGAAAATTAACAGCCTAAAGATTAAACTAAAGCCGGTTATAGATTATGTTCGCTCTCTTGATTGGACAAGGATACTTTCGGCTTTTGCTTATTTCCCTTTTATAGGCTGGATATTTCCTCTCTATTTGAAAACAGAATCTGGCGACTGTCAGAAAAATTCAAGGGAAGGTTTTTACCTTTCAGCGATTGTTTCACTGGCTCTAACTGCTATTTTCCTTTTCAGGATAATTGTGGCAAGCGGATTCAGTATTTTTCTATTTATAATTACACTTATTCATATTATTGGAATTATTTCTTATTTTGCCCTTTCGGTATATCTGATATACAGAACTTACCGTTTCGGCAGTTTCAAAATCCCGTACTTAAGCGTTAAAGCTGAAAAGCTTAACATATAAGCGTCTGTAGCTCAGCTGGATAGAGTATTTGACTACGAATCAAAGGGTCAGAGGTTCGAATCCTCTCAGACGCGAAAAAAACCCTGATTTATTCAGGGTTTTTTATTCTCCTAAAATCAACATATCAAGCAAATTAATCAAAATGCCGACCCTAATAATGTGGAATATTATCCGGAGGGCATTATGAAAAAAGCAGTATTAATTGTTTCAACCCTGCTTTGCAGCATAAGCGCTTTCGCTTTTTTTTCATCAAAAAAAAACGAACCCGTAACTGACAACGAAATTGATATTCTAAGAAATTCCATAATAGTTGATTCACTGACCATGAATTCAGAAGAATCGCCTTCGGAAGGTTATATCATTCATGATGATTCTTTTATAATCAATGAATCTCATAAAGTAAATGATAATAAGAATGCAATTACCGGAAATGGAAAAAAATCCTCAGAAAAAACCGGTAATGAATATCTCAAGGAGCTTAGAAAAAATAATATCCGCTGGCATCTTGTAAAACATACTATCAGGAATAATGAAAACCTGATTTCAATTGCTGAAAAATATAATTCCGACATTTCGCACATCGCAAGATATAATGGAATAAAAAATACTCACCTGATAAAAAAAGGTTCTATCATCATGATTCCTACACAGGATGGTATTGAATATAAAGTTAGATCCGGCGACAATATTTCAAATATTGCAAAAAAATACAAGATAAGTCAAAAAGACATCATCAATTCGAACAGAATTGACTCTGATAAGATTAGAATAGGACAATGCATTTTTCTTCCTTCAGCGAAGGAGGACTTATCTGAATCATTAGACACTAAATCGGATAAAATTAAACATTCTTATAATAAGAGACTTATCAGCGCAAAAAATAATAGAACTGAACATAAAGAAGAAAATGAAGAATCTGATAAAACCATAATCAAGCAATATTCTTTTTTAATGCCTGCAACCGGCAAAATTACATCCTCTTTCGGAATACGTAGAAATCCCTTTAACGGAAGAAAAGAATTTCATAATGGTGTTGATATCGGATGTCCTATAGGAACACCTATTAAAAGTTCGGCTGACGGGAAAGTAATTTTTTCTGGATCAAAAGACGGATACGGCAACATGATAGTGATAGAGCATTCAGATAAAATGATTACTGTATACGCACATCTTGATTCAATACAGAAAAATACAGCAGATACTGTTAAGCGCGGTGAAATAATAGCTCTTTCGGGTGCTACAGGAACAGTTACAGGTCCGCATCTGCATTTTGAAATCAGAAAAAACTATGTAACAGCTCTTAATCCAATGAGGATAATCCGAAGATGAAGCATTTTGTTCTATTGATACTTGTTCCATTTCTTTTGATCGGTGCAGAACTGAAAAAAACCGAAAACAAGATAAGAATTTTTTATACGTATAACAGTTATCCGGGAGTTGAAGCCTCAGTAAAAGGTAAAGTTCTTCAGCTTGGAACTAGGGAAATATCCTCAAATGAAATTCTTCAATCGGCACAAAGAAAGACGAAAATATCAGTAAGGCTTTTTGACAGGATTGGAATCTTACCCGGAGATACTTTGTACATTATCGATGATAAAAATCTGATAGTTGCAAAGCTTTCAGTTGAAGTTATTTCAAAAACAAAAAATTTCGGCTGGCTTCTAATCGGTTACGGCAATTTCAGACGAACCAGCCCTGACATGCGGGTATGTTCAATAACAGCAGAGAGCAATCTGACAGAGGCAAAATATTTTAAAGGAAAGGGCGATTATTATATTTCAATCGGAGACTTGGGAAATGCCATTGCAATGTATGAAAAATCAGTTCAAAAAAGCAAAACATACCCTGATCCGCATATAGCTCTGGGTGAAATATATTTAGAAAAAAACATAAGTGAATATGCATTAAAAGAATATGATGAAGCTTATAAATATTTCTCAAATGTTTATGATAAGCAGGACAGGTTTGATCTTCTCAGAGGTATGGTTTTAACAAGATATAAAATGATTTACGAGTCAGTATACACAGGTATTTCATCTTCAAAAAGCAGTGAGAAGATGAAAAGTAAATTAAGAAAAGAAGCAGTAAGTTTTGGATTAAAGGCGCTTGAAATTGATCCGGCAAATCCGGATGTAAATTTTTATCTAGGCCGCTTCTTTTATGAAACAGAAAACCCTGATGACAAAAAATCAAAAGAATATCTTTTGAAATGTATTGAATCAGATCCCGAATATCAGAGTGCATACATCATTCTTTCAAAGCTTTATCTTCGGCACAAAAATCCTAATAAAGCAAAAGAATACGCAGAAACAGCTCTGCGCTTAAAACCTGAAGATGAAGCCGCAAAGAATATTATGAAACGTATCAACGAGTAATCATTTTAATGCTTTAAATGATTTAACCGATACCTCAAAAATGCTTTTCATTTTGCTGTAATCTTTTTCTTCACATAGTCCCGTTACAAAATAATCAGTTTTTCCTTTATAAATTGAAACATCCCATATACAGCTGAAATCGTTAAGTTTTCCTTTAAATACAATTCTTGAAGGATTTCCTTTATCAAGAAAAATTTCCTGATAGTCGGGTATGCTTTCCTTTAGGATCATTGTAGACCTTTCAAGAATATCTTCATCATCCTCATTCTTTCCGCCGCTTACGGTTATTGCCGGATTAATTTTCTGAATATCCTCACTCTTTTGTGAAAATAAAGCTAATGTTTCCCCCTTACCTGCTGAACTCTCCCATGCTTCGGGGTAGCTTATACTGAAATGTTCAGAATCATATTTCTTGAATCCTTCAGGAACACCCGAACAGGAAAATAGAAGAAATAGTAAAAATACATAAAAAAAAGTTTTCATAGTCTGCCATTTAATTCTTGATAAATTTTGTTAAAAAATGTCACGTTACATGATTCTGCTGAAGCAGAAGAATAATCAAGTAAAAGTTGAGGAAATATTGGTTAATAAATTTGATCTTCTCCGGTCTGCATATACCGATCTTCGTAAAAACAAAATCCGTTCAGCTCTAACCACACTTGGTATTATCATAGGTGTTTCATCAGTTATTTCCAT
>DAOMHE010000099.1:0-4804 GCA_035430785.1 Spirochaetota bacterium
GAAGCAGCAAGTGCTGTTTTCAAATCCATTATGAATGTCGATCTTCGCCGCGGCAAAATGATTATCAAGGAGAATCCTGAGCCGTCACATGATGTGGCTATTATAATCGGGATTACCGGCTCTATAACCGGAGAAGTCGTTTACAGCATGGGCTACGAGATGGTATGTAAAATTGCAGAAATTCTTATGCCTGGACTTTCCGAAGAACAGATAAAATCAGAGTATAAGGATATAGTCGGAGAACTTGCGAATATGATAACCGGAAATGCAATGAATTTGTTTGCCTATTCAGGAAAACAAATAGACATTACAACTCCAACGGTTGTCAGCGGGAAAGACTTTACAATAACACTTGTAAAACAAACTACTCTGAGCATCAATCTTTACAGTACAATCGGTCAGCTCGAAATGAACGTAGCTTTAAAATAACCAAACATTAAAATGATAATAAAAAAGGCGGTATTAACCGCCTTTTTTATTATCATAATACCTATTAGTTTAATTATCTTTCTTTAAGTTTTACAAGCTTTTCAACAGCTTCTTTAACAGCTGCATCCTTCGAATTTACACAATAGACTGACTGCGGAACTAATGGCCGTATCTTACTATGGAAAAGTTTGTAGTAATGTGTCGTAAACTGAAGATAATATCTGCCGTCCTTTCTGCCGAAAAAGAAATCACCCATAATGGTGCTTCTGTTATCCGGATCATATATTTTAACGGTATAACCGTGCTGGTATTTATAAATATCTTCATTTTTATTAATTTTTTTAAGAAGATCAGACATCGAACGCATTGTATAGGTATAATTTTTTGAAAATATTTCTCCCGAAATAATATCCTTTTTCATTGATTCGATATCATAAACCAGATCAGACGTTGATTTCGGCAAAGAAATTAAATTATTATTTTCAGGTCTGTCGGGATAATACTCATATACTCTGTCAATGGTGTTGTCGCTGTTATGGTCTTCTATCAGAATAATCTTTTTTTCTGAACCGACAAAATCACCGACTATAATATTCGTCTGATTATCAATTGACTGCAGAATAAAATAGTTTCTGAAATCTTTGGATACAGGAAGAAGCTTTAGCTTTTTACTATTCATTATTTCGGTCATAAGGTCGGCAGAAACATAAGCTGCCTTGCCCGAAATACCGGAGGATAAAACAAAAACCAATACTGTAAAAAAAACTACTGAAAGCCTTTTCATGAAAATCTCCTCCAAAAATCAGCATATTTATCCTGTGAAGATTATAACTTCAACTAAAACAAAAGTCCAAATTTTTATTATAAATTATCAGACTGCTGCAGTATATCTTATTACTTTCTCATCCGGTGATTCATAAAATTTTGCGTTGTTGATTTCGGAATCTATTTTCCTGGTGCGTTTTTTGATGTTTAAAGTAGCCCCTGGATAGGTCTTTTCTTTTATAATTATATAAGGTTCCTCTTCAAGTACAAGCCGCTGTTCAACCTGCATTCCCTGAATACCTAGCTCTTTTATGCGTTTATTAATATTAGAAACTTCTGAAAGAAGTTCAAGGCACTGTTTTTTCTTTATAGGCGGCAGAACTTCTATATATTTCTTAGGATCCTCAAATAGTCTTCCGCCGAAATTCGTCTTAATTTTCGTCATAACTTCTTCAAGGGATTCTTTCTTCAAGTTTATTTCAATACGGATTGTCTCCAGCTCTCTTTCAAGTTCCAGATTACGGCCGACCGTCAAAATTGTATTTGTTTCCTTGGAAGATCCGGCTGAATTTGCCTCAATACGATAAAGCGCGGATATTTCTCCGCCCATAATTTTACCGTGCTGACTGGTTACAAAAACCTTGCTGTTTGAATACACCTTGCTGTTGATAATTGAATCTTCAATAATCACATCACCTTTCGATTCAAGATGTGAATTTAAAACAAATTTGGCAGATATTCCGCCTTCACTCTTGATTACCGCAGAACCCTTTCCGGATATACCCATTTTGACGCTGATTTTTCCGCCTGATTCAAGATATGCATCATCAACGCTCTGATCAATATAAATGTCGCCCGTTGCTTTTACCGAAAACCCTGGTTTAACGGAACCTGTAATTCTTACTGAACCGCTGAAATCAATATTTCCGCTTTCATAATCCACATCTCCTTTAATTGTGGCGACAGCTCTCACATTAATCTTTTTTTTATCAGTCTCAAGACAACCGTCAATTGCAGACACGTAAATATCCGGGTCAGATCCGGATTGAACAATATTCTCTCCACGTTGAAAACCCTTGCTTTCCTCAATAACAGCAGCTGCTTTTTCTCCGTAAATGTCATATCCGTCTTCAGCTTTTATTTCCTCAAATCTGCGAAGTAACTCCTGCCCTTTTGTAACCTGAACAATTGAATCAATTTCTTTAAAATCCATTCTGCCGTCTTCAAGCATTTTCCCGGCTTTTTTCCCGATCTCGACTAAAGGCGTAAAATATTCAGATCTTCCATTAACAGGCTCTTTCGACTGAGCCACCTTCAATCTTGTAATTCCGCGGCTTTTAGGGTCAATTTTTGATAATTCTTCTCTTATTATTTTCTCATCAACAGGAGTAACTATTTTATTCAGTTTCAGGACTTCTTCAATATCCGAATACGAAGGAAGCTGACCGTTTTTTGCCGGATGAATGAGGTAGAACGCTTTTGTCTTTTCTTTGGTTATCTGAAACGGAACTATGAGGCGCATAGTTTTAACTTTATCGAGAACAATAAACCCATAGTGATTAGCTCTATAGGATTTAGTTGATTCATCGAAAAAAATACCGCTTCCGATTTTAAATTGGAAATACGGAACTAAATGATAATAGTTGATATGTTCTTTGTCAATATAACGTTTAGCATCTTCGGGACCTGTTGCATCGACGATACGGGCAACAAGCTCATTTCTCAAAACAAAATTATTCGGAGATGAAAGAACAGAAGTTGTCTGACCGGATTCATTTGTTGATTCGGTAAACATCTTACTGGCACGATTGTCAAAATAAAATATTATTATCTTCATTTATACATCTCTGAAAACACAGCTTGTTTGATTATCGGTCTTATTGTTCAATAATTCCAGTATTTTAAGCAGAAATTAAAAAAAATTAACCGACAGAAGACAATAATTTAAGACAGGATTTCCATCATTTTCAGCATTCCGCGGGTATTGTGATACGGGCATTTCCAAAAACCGGCTTTCAAAGGATTGCCTAGATCTTTGCGTTCTTTATCGACCCCGTTTATCCATTCACCATTTTCAAAATCAATGATATTTTCTTTCAAAAAATTGAAGGAAGAATTTGCCGCAGACAAATATTTATCATCTGCGGTAATTTTATATGCATAAGAAAATGCAATCATTGCTTCGGTCTGCGGCCAGCCTTCTTTGTTGAAAACTTTTACAGTATCCGCATCACCTTCATAATAAATGCCGCCGTCAGAATCAACAGCATTAAGAATAGCCCAATCGCACGATTCGATAAGAACATTTTTAGCAATAGAAATTCTTTTTTCATCTGATAGGGTCAATGCTGCATCATAAAGAAACCATGCAGTCTCAAGATTGAGTCCATACCATGTATATTTGCTGAATTCAGTATAATTTTCATTAGCAGTATAAGAGAAATAACCGCCTTGATAGAATTTCATAATAATATCAAAACTGTCTGAAACAATATCCTTAAGGTAATCCGAACCATTGTTTTTCAAATAAGCTGTACATGACTCAATAACATGAACCTGAGCATTCAATGTCTTTACGGAATAATCAGTATTTTTATCTTTTGAATAATCATTATTCAAAGAAGATACATAGCCGCCATTAGCGGAATCTTTAAGTCCGCCTTCAAGAAATCCGATTATTTCACATGCAAGATCAAAAACATCACGTCTTCTTGTTGCCGTAAAAAATTCATTAATTCCGTAAATAGCGTAGCACTGACAATCTGTCATCTTTGATGTGTTAAGCGGTTTGCCGTTTGAATCTATCGAGAAATAAATTCCTCCGAATTCTCTGTCCCAAAAATCAGCATAAAGAGAATCATACGCCATTTCAGCAATTTTTAGATATTCAGGATCTTTAAGCGCGTTATATCCGGCAGAAAATGCCCATAAAATTCTTGATTGGAGAATTCCTCCTCTTTCGGCATCAGGATTGGCTTTGCCATTTCGGTCTATTTCACCGAAAAAGGAGGATTTTCCTGTGTTGACAGAGTGCTTCATCCAAAACGAAAGAATATTATTTTTAAGAATATCCCTGCACTCACGGACTAAAACAGATCTGTCAACACTCATATTATTTTCCAAGCTCCACGATTACATTATGCTCTTTTCCGTCTTTCATATCAGGAATAATGCAGCCTTCAACAGCCTTACCGTCAACGGTAATTGCCTTAACGCCTTTGTTTACACCTGAATTCTTAACTTCGATATTGTAAGTTGCTCCGCGGAATTTTCTTTTCACAGAGAAACCTTTCCATCCCGCAGGAATACAAGGATTCACTTCAAGACCGTTATATGCAGGTTTGATACCAAGAATAAACTGTGTGATAGCATAGTAATTCCAAGCCGCAGTACCAGTCAGCCATGAGTTCTTAGCTTCACCCGGTTTAAATGCGTCTTTACCGGCGATCATCTGTGCGTAAACATAAGGTTCAACTTTATGAAGTTCTGAAATTTCTTCTGTATAAGCCGGGCATATCTTTCTGAAATATTCCCATGCTGCTTCGCCGCGTCCGAGAATAGTTTCACCGATAATTACCCAAGGATTATTATGGCAGAATATACCTGCATT
>DAOMHE010000099.1:4904-8619 GCA_035430785.1 Spirochaetota bacterium
CCGTAGAAATCATAAGCACGAAGATACCATTCTCCGTCCCAACCGTGTTTCTTAACTGCTTCAACCATGTCAGAAATAAATTTTTCAGCTCTTAGAGCTTCTGCTTCATTTCCGATCTGGCGGCAAAGCTCAACATAATCTCTGCCGTATACAACAAAAAGACCGGCGATCATCAAAGACTCAGCCTTTGAACCTTCGGACTGGTTTTCAGTTGTCTGGAAAGACTCGTTCGGATCCCATGAAAAGCAGTTTAGATTCAAGCAGTCATTCCAGTCAGCGCGTCCGATAAGCGGAAGCATGTGCGGACCGAGATTTTCAATTACATGGTTAAAAGAAACAGTTAAATGGTGGAAAAGAGATTTTTCTGAACCCGGTTTATTATCAAAAGGAACCTTTTCGTCAAGAATCGAGAAATCACCCGATTCTTTGATATAAGCAACTGTTCCGAAAATAAGCCACATCGGGTCATCATTAAAACCGCCGCCGATATCATTGTTTCCGCGTTTAGTAAGAGGCTGATACTGGTGATAACATCCCCCGTCAGGAAACTGAGTAGAAGCAATATCAATTATTCTTTCACGTGCACGTGAAGGAATCTGATGAACAAATCCGATCAAATCCTGATTTGAATCTCTGAATCCCATACCTCTTCCGATACCGGATTCGAAGAACGAAGCCGATCTTGAGAAGTTGAAAGTAATCATACACTGGTACTGATTCCAGATGTTCACCATACGGTCGAGTTTTTCCTCTCCGCTCTTAAGAACAAATTTATCAAGAAGATCATCCCAGTATTTTTTAAGTTCATCATAAGCGGCATTTACTTTTTCAACAGTATCAAATTTAGCGATAGTTTCCTTAGCTTTTTTCTTGTTGATTATGCCTTTTGACTGCCATTTTTCTTCTTTTTCATTTTCAACATAACCGAGAACGAATACAAATTCCTTGCTTTCACCGGCTTTCAGTTCTACTTCAATGTAATGAGAAGCTATAGGAGACCAGCCGTGAGCTTCAGACATTCCAGGTTTACCTGAAACAACAACCTGAGGATCGCGGAATTCATTATAAAGACCTATGAAAGTTTCACGGTCAGTGTCATATCCCTGAACAGGAACGTTCACACTGTAATAAGCATAATGATTTCTTCTTTCTTTATATTCTGTTTTGTGATAAATTACAGAACCTTCAATTTCGACTTCACCGGTTGAGAAGTTTCTCTGGAAGTTTTCCATATCAGTTGCGGCATTCCATAGACACCATTCCTGAAATGAAAAAAGTTTAATCTTTTTGGTTTCTTTATTATTGTTGGTAAGTTTAACTTTCTGAACTTCTGCCCATGTTTTCAACGGCACAAAGAAAAGAGTTTCGGCAGCTATGCCGTTCTTTTCTCCTTTTATAACAGTATAGCTCATTCCGTGACGACATTCATATTTATCAAGATCGGTTTTGCACGGCTTCCAACCCGGAGACCAAACAGTTCCGTTATCATTGATATAAAAATAACGTCCGCCGTTATCCATAGGTACGTTATTATAACGGTAACGTGTTATACGGCGGAACTTTGCATCTTTATAGAAAGAATACCCGCCTGCTGTATTTGAAATAAGCGAAAAGAAATCTTCATTTCCGAGATAGTTAATCCAAGGCCAAGGAGTCTTAGGATTTGTTATAACGTATTCCCGGGAAGCATCATCAAAATGTCCGAATTTCATTTAATTATCCCTTTTTAATAATATAAGACCACCCGTACATTTACGGGTGGTCTGTTGTCAAATATAATAAACCATTATTTTTGATTTACTATTCTTTAACACCGCCCGTAAGACCTTCGATAAAATGTCTCTGAAAAATCAAAAACACTATCATAGGAACAAGAGCGGTTATAAAACCTGCAGTGATGATTACATCATAAGGTTTATTGAAATTTATACTGTCAATGAGCAGAATTCTGATCGGCAAAGTGAAGAAATGCTCACTTCTCAAGACAATCATCGGCATAAGGAAGTCATTCCAGATTACACGGAACTGTACAATCGCAAGAGCCGCAAGAGCCGGTCTTGAAAGAGGAAGAATAATATTCCACCAGATTTTTAAATGACCTGCACCGTCAACACGCGCAGATTCTACTATTGAGAAAGGAATTCTGATATAGAACTGTCTCAATAGAAAAACTCCGAATGCACTCATTGCATACGGCAGAATAATACCGAGCGGATTGTTTACCAAACCAATTTTTGATATTACTCTGTAAGCAGGCGCGATCATCGTAGCCATTGGAAGCATCATTGTTCCGAGAATAACCATAAAGAGAACTTTTCTTCCCGGAAAATCCATATAAACAAAGCCGTATGCACACAGAGAGCAAACTAATAATGTTAATGCAATACCAGCGCCGGTTACTAAAATCGACATAAAGAATGCCAAACCGACATTATGCGTTGTAAATGCAGAAACATATGAACTTACACTATATGACTGCACGGACTGCCATATCGGCTTTTGAAAAAGAGCCGGCGGCACATTAAATATTTCAAACATAGGTCTGAAAGAAGAATCACACATCCAGATAAGCGGATATAGATATATTAAAGCTATAAAACAAAGAAAACCAATTCCCAGCCATTCAAAAACAGTCAGCTTGGCATCTCTAAATCCGAATCTGTATAAAAGCGTTCCCGCTATTTTTTTACGAACTGACATTTTCAACACTCCTATTATTCGTCATTCGAACCGAAGCCGAAAGCTTTTAGCTGAATCAAGCTGAAAATAAAAATTATAAAGAAAACAACCCAACCTACTGCTGCAGCATAACCGAGTCTGAACTGTGAAGAAAATCCCTGATCGTAAATATGAGCGATCATGGTCATTCCAGCACCGCCGGGACCGTATGAGGCATTAGGGAACAGCATGAATACGAGATCAAAAAGCTGAAGTCCTCCGATAGCTGAAGTCACGACAACAAAAGTCAGTGCCGGACGCATCATAGGAACAGTTATACGAAGAAGAGTTTTAACTCTTCCAGCTCCGTCAATCTTCGCTGATTCATATAAAGTAGGATCGATGGTCTGAAGCTGCGACACAAAGTAAACCATGTGAAAGCCCGTCCACTGCCAGAAAGAGACAATGATGAGCAACGGCATCGTCAAACGAGAATCTATTAAAAAATTATAATTATTAGGTAAATGAAGAAGCCCGAGTATCCAGTTAATTATTCCTTGGTCTGGGTTAAATATCATTCTGAACAAGAGTGCAATAACTACAGTATTAATCAATACCGGAAGAAAGAAGGCTGCACGAAGAGCCGACTGTACACGCTTAAGAGGAAGGCTATTCAAAATAACTGCAAGAACAAAGGCAATAGGTATCTGTGTTATAAGACATCCGCCGGTAAATACAAAAGTGTTTTTTACCGATTTCCAAAAATCGACCGAACTTAGAGCTTCTTTGTAATTCGCGAGCCCGATAAAATCACCGGGGTTAAGGCCCTGTGAACTTCTGAAACTCTGGTAAAAACCATATGCGAACGTGTAAAAACTGAATATCAAAAGGAGAAGCATAAAAGGAGCTATCAATGAATAACCGCTGAAAGCCTCTCGCCAGTAATTCTTATTATGTTTATGTTTTTTTTTATGAGCAACTGAATCTGCCATTAATATCTCCTTGTAGTCCCTTTCCATACAAACAGAGCGGCTTTCGCCGCCCCGTTTATAGATCT
>DAOMHE010000100.1:0-8563 GCA_035430785.1 Spirochaetota bacterium
GGATCTTCATAAAGAAGCCACATAATTTTCGCAGCATCAATCGGAGAACCTCCGCCGAGAGCGATTATCGCATCAGGCTTGAACACGTTCATTATCTGAAGACCTTTGTTTACTGTCGCAAAAGTCGGATCCGGTTCAACCTCATAAAAAGTCTCGTGATCGATTTTGAGATCGTCAAGTATTGTAGTGATCTTGTCAGTATAGCCGAGGTCAAAAAGAGGTTTGTCGGTAACTATGAGAACGCGCTTCTTGCCTTCAAGCTCTTGAAGAGCAACCGGAAGTGAGCCGTATTTAAAATAAATTTTAGAAGGAACTCTGAACCAAAGCATGTTTTCTCTCCTTTCAGCAACAGTTTTGGTGTTGATGAGATGTTTAACTCCTACGTTTTCGCTGACGCTGTTTCCTCCCCAGCTTCCGCAACCAAGCGTGAGTGAAGGTTCGAGTCTGAAATTGTAAATGTCGCCGATTGCGCCGTGTGAAGCAGGCATGTTGATAAGTACGCGGCCTGTTTTCATCTGTGCGCCGTAATATTTTACGCGGTCGGCATTCATTATCTGATCGGTATAAAGAACCGAAGTATGACCGAAGCCTCCGAATTCGATAAGAGCTACTGCTTTAGCGACTGCATCTTTGAAGTCTTCTGCTTTGTAAAGTGCGAGTACTGGAGAAAGTTTTTCATACGCGAAGCTTTCGTCTGCATTGATTTCGGTTGTTTCGCCGATGAGAACTTTTGCTGTTTCAGGAACTGTGATTCCAGCGATTTTTGCTATGTTGTAAGCAGACTGACCGACTATTTTTGAATTAAGCGCGCCGTTTATGACAATTGTTTCAGCGACTTTTTTTCTTTCTTTTTCATTAAGAATATAAGCTCCGCGATCAAGAAACTCCTGTTTAACTTCATCATATTTTTCTTTTACTACGATGACGGACTGCTCGGATGCGCAGATTACTCCGTTATCAAAAGTCTTACTGATGAGAATTGAATTTACTGCCATTTTGATATGAGCTGTTTCGTCGATGACTGCAGGTGTGTTTCCTGCGCCGACGCCTATTGCCGGATTGCCGGAAGAATACGCAGCCTTAACCATGCCGGGTCCGCCGGTTGCAAGAATGAGCGCGATGTCCTTGTGCTTCATTAAGTGCTGGCTGAGTTCTACGGTTGGTTCGTCAATCCATGCGACTATGTTTTCCGGCGCGCCTGCTTCAACCGCTGCGTTGAGTACTATTCTTGCGGCTTCGGCTGTGCATTTTTTCGCGCGCGGATGCGGCGAGAATATGATCGCGTTTCTGGTTTTGAGAGCCAGAAGCGCTTTGAAAATCGCAGTTGAAGTCGGATTTGTTGTAGGAACAACACCCGCAATGATTCCAACCGGTTCGGCAATTTTCTTTATTCCGAACGATTTATCTTCTTCGATTATTCCGCATGTCTGAGTGTCTTTATATTTGTTGAAGATATATTCTGCGGCAAAGTGGTTTTTTATAACCTTGTCTTCAACGATTCCCATTCCGGTTTCCGCAACGGCTTCTTTTGCAAGACGGATTCTTTCCGCATTAGCTGCAATCGCTGCCTTGCGGAAAATTTCATCGACCTGCTCCTGTGTAAATTCAGCATATTTTTTCTGTGCCGATTTTACGGTTTCGATCAACTCTTCGAGTTCGTTAATATTTGTGATATTTTTCATATAATCCCCTCCTGATCAGGTTTCTTGCGGTCAAAATGCTGACAATATGGGTCGGAGTCAACAAAAATATCTCAAAATAATGAAAAAATGTGAAAAAAATCACAAAAGTGTGAAATAATGTTTTTCCAAAGCTTTTATTTGGTAAAATTTATGAGCGCAGACTTGCAATTTATTAAATATCAGTCCGCTGAAATCATAATCCGAATAAGTTTTTCCCCCCACACGAATTGATTATAAAACGATATTTATATGTAAATATCCGTAAGAGAAAAACGCTTAAGCGGGATCATCTAAAAAATGCTTGCCGGTAAAGGTGCTAAGTTTCCTTATAAACAATCAGCTCATAGGAATGCCGGGTAAGATGAAAAACATAAGAAATTTCTCTATTATAGCACATATTGATCATGGAAAGAGTACGCTTGCCGACCGTATTATCGAAAAATGCCGTCTCGTGGATGACCGCAATAAGGTCGATCAGATGCTTGATACTATGGATATCGAGCGTGAAAGGGGAATAACGATTAAGGCAAATGCCATAACTCTCAGGTATGCAGCGAGAAACGGTGAGGATTATATTTTTAATCTTATCGATACACCTGGTCACGTTGATTTTACTTATGAAGTTTCGCGTGCACTTGCTTCGTGCGACGGTGTTCTTCTTGTCGTTGATGCGACTCAGGGTGTTGAAGCCCAGACTATCGCGAATTTATATCTAGCGATGGAAAATGATCTCGAAATTATTCCTGTTATTAATAAAATTGATATGCCTGCAGCCGATGTTGAAAAAACTAAACACAGTATTGAGAAAACGCTAGGTCTTGATCCTGAGCATGCTGTTGCTGTTTCGGCGAAAGAAGGTATAAATATTGAAGAACTTCTGGAGAAAATTGTCGAGTTTATTCCGGCACCGAAGGGTGATATAAATAAGCCTCTTTCTGCATTGATCTTTGATTCATATTTTGATAAATATGTCGGAACTGTAGTTAAGGTTAGAATTTATGACGGTGAAATCAAAAAAGACGATGTCATAAAGATGCTTTTTTCCGGAAGAGAATATACTGTTAATGAGGTCGGTGTTTTCAGGCTTAGTCTCGAAAAACGCGACAAACTTTTACCGGGTGAAGTCGGATATGTTATTGCTAATATTAAATCGGTTACGGATACAAAAATCGGCGATACAATTACACTGGCTTCAAATCCGTGCGCCGCGCCGCTTAAGGGCTTTCGCGACGCGAAGCCAATGGTTTTTGCTGGTCTTTATCCTATGTTTTCTGATGAATATGAGGCTTTACGTGAAGCTTTGGGAAAATTGAAACTTAATGATGCTTCATTGCTGTTTGAGCCGGATAATTCATATGCTCTCGGTTTCGGTTTCCGCTGCGGTTTTCTTGGTCTTCTTCATATGGAAATTATTCAGGAGCGGCTTGAAAGAGAGTTTGATTTATCACTCGTAACTACGGCTCCGAGTGTAGAATATCACGTGACTACCATTCAGGGTGAAACGCTTGTTGTTGATAATCCCGTGAAGCTTCCAGATCCTGGAATGATAGAAAGCATCGAGGAGCCGTTTGTTTCTACGACAATAATTACTCCGAAAGAATATATCGGCAATCTGATGAACCTAATCATGGAATGCCGCGGAATTCAAAATGACATGAAGTATGTTGATGAGAGCAGAGTTGAGATTCACAGCGATCTTCCTTTGTCTGAAATTGTTTTTAATTTCTATGACAAACTTAAAAGTTATTCGAAAGGTTACGCTTCGTTTGATTATGAATTGAAGGATTACCGAAAATCAAAAATGGTGAAATGCGATATACTTGTTCATTCCGAACCGGTCGATGCACTTTCATTTATTGTTCATACGGATAAGGCTTATAATAGAGGAAAAGAAATCATTGAAAAGCTCAAGGATATTATTCCGCGTCATCAGTTTCAGATACCATTGCAGGCTGCCGTAGGAGCAAAGATCGTTGCGCGTGAAAATATTTCCGCATTAAGAAAAAATGTAACGGCTAAATGTTACGGCGGAGATATTACACGTAAGCGGAAACTTCTTGAGAAGCAGAAAGAAGGGAAGAAACGAATGAAAATGGTTGGCAATGTTGAGATTCCTCAGGAAGCATTTTTAACTATTCTGAAAATTGACTGATTAACCGGAAGTGAGGTTTTGCCTCACTTCTTTTTTGTTTTTGAAACAGCAGATTTTAAGAGAGCTCTGATTTCATCTTTTGAAGCAAGATAAGCTGCATCAAGTCCGCCATTGTCTTTAGCCGCCGGATCTGCATTTTTTTCTAGAAGAAGTTTTACCATTTCAATGTTGCCCGTCGAACTTGCCGCCATGAGAGGTGTAAAACCGTTTTTGCTCGGCTTGTTTACGTCGGCGCCGTTTTCAATTAAAATTACAGCTACGGAGTTTTTTGAAAAATATATCGATATCATGAGGGGAGTAGTTCCAATATTGTCTGCAAGATTTATATCAGCCTTTTTCTCAATAAGGAGTTTTGCAGTTTCAGCATCTCCGTATCTTGCGGAAATGTTTAGAGCCGAAACTCCGTTGTTATCAACTGCATTTACGTTGATGTTTTTGCTGAGAAGAAATTCTATTATGTCGATTTTGCGGTAAGCGATTCTGTTTCTGCAGGCGATAAGAAGAGCAGTATTTCCGGCAGAGGTAGCCGTATTGATATCAGCTTTGGAAGCAATTGCTGATTTTATTTTTTCAATGTCATTTAACTGAACTGCTTTAAGAAAATTCTCATTAGCATCGGATGAATACAGCAGGGTGGTTGCCAGTATGAAGAGAAGGGTTAAATATTTCATGATTCCTCCATGTAAAATAAAATCTTCAGAGAATATATGGAAGGAATGATGTTTGATATGGCAAATCATTTTTTTGAGCTAAGAATCATTGTTTTGAATGTGATTAAATTTCAATATGCAATTTGTATCTAGATTCTTGCATGATGGTCTCAAGAGAAATAAATATTTATTGATAATCCCGCAAAAAATGAATAATAAATGATATAAATATTCCTCTTTTCGTATTAATTAAGGAGGTATTTATGAAATTGAGGAGCAGTGCGAATATTGAATTAATTACTTATTCACTTTTAATTCGGGCTTGTAAAGTTAAAAAGATATCTTTATCGAAAATGATATCTTTTATAATGCGGAATGCTGTGACACAGCATGACTTTAATAATCAGATTGTTCTTTTTCGAAATGTTAAATATCAGAGAAAGGGTTTAAAGTATAAACTTATTCACTTTTATTTTGAGGCTGAAGAATATGAGAGTTGTTTAGATATAAGAAAGTTCGGTAAGGTTTCCGTTTCAAGTGTTTTGAATATCTGGATCAAAAAAATTCTCGGGAGAGCTGATTTTGATAAGAATGAAGGTGATTTTAAAGTTTTCATGTTGAAACTGGATAACTATGCAATTAAATATCAGGTTATTATTGATGATGATGTTGAAAGAGTGAAAATGATTATAAAAATAAATCGAAAAATACATTACACTTGAGATAGTGTTATTTCTCAGTCTTTTTTTAAAAATATTTGCCGAATTTATTATTCTTTTGCATTATGGAAGTGAAATTACAAAAAAAGCTCTGCAGATTAATGTGGAGTAAAAATAAACAAATATTTCGGAGGATTCATGAAACATCAGTTTCAGACTGAAGTTGACAAACTGCTTCATCTAATTATTCATTCTCTCTATTCACACAAGGAGATATTTCTCCGCGAACTCGTTTCTAATGCGTCTGATGCTATTGACAAGCTGAAGTATCTCAAATTTACAGATGACGCTTATAAGAATGTCGATTTCGACGGAAGAATCGATATCAGTTTTTCTGACTCAGACGGTAAGAAAACTCTCACAGTGTCCGATAGCGGAATCGGTATGGATGAAATTGATCTTACAGAGAATCTGGGAACAATAGCCCGTTCAGGCACTAAAAATTTTATTGAAAAACTTACCGGCGACGCCAAGAAGGATTCTAATCTTATAGGTCAATTTGGTGTTGGTTTTTATTCATCATTTATGATCGCGGATGAAATAGAAGTTATTTCAAAAAAAGCCGGAATGGACAAAGCTTATAAATGGGTGAGTGACGGAAAAACAGGTTTTGAAATCACCGAGGATGAAAGAGCATCACACGGTACTACTATAATTCTTAAACTTAACGAGAACGGTGCGGAATATGCCAACAGATGGCAGATTGAACAGCTTATAAAAAAATATTCAAATCATATAGCTTGTCCGATTTTTCTGACTTACGAGAGTGAAAAAGACGGAAAGAAAGAAACAGTTACAGATCAGATAAATTCTGCCAGTGCTTTCTGGAAACGAAGCAAATCGGAACTTAAAGACGAAGATTACAATGAATTTTACAAATCCCTTTCCGGTGATTTCGAAGATCCTATGCTTCATATTCATACACGCGCTGAAGGAACACTTGATTACACCACGCTCTTTTTTATTCCTAAAAAAGCTCCTTTTGATCTTTTTCGATCAGATTATGCAGCAGGCGTAAAACTCTACGTTAAACGAGTCTTTATCACAGATGATGAAAAAGAACTTATGCCGGTTTATCTGCGTTTCGTAAAAGGCGTAATTGATTCCGAGGATCTTCCTCTCAACGTCAGCCGTGAGATTCTTCAGCAGAACAAGGTTATGGCGAAGATCCGCAGTAATTCCGTGAAAAAAATACTTTCGGAATTTGAAACTCTCTCAAAGGATAAAGAAAAATACGCCGATTTCTATAAAGAGTTCGGCAAACCGCTGAAAGAAGGTTTGTATCAGGATTTTGAAAATCGTGAAACTCTTACGGAACTTGTCAGATTCAAATCGACAAAGAGAGAAGGTTATGTTTCGTTTGCGGAATACGTTTCTTCGATGAATTCGGACCAGAAGTCTATTTATTATATTACAGGCGGTACTGAAGAAAATCTGAAGAATTCTCCGCTTCTTGAGTATTACCGCAAAAAAGATATCGAAGTTCTCATCATGGATGATGAAATCGACGAGATTGTTATTCCGTCTCTTTTCAAATACAAGGATTTTGATCTTAAAGCTGTGAATCGCACTGATTCTGCGGATGAACTGAAAACGGAAGATGAAAAGAAAAGCGAAGAAAGCGCCAAAGATGTTATAGAGAAAATTAAAAAAATTCTCGGCGATAAGGTTAAAGATGTTAAGGCGTCATCGCGTCTTTCTGATTCTCCATGCTGTGTTGTTGCTGATTCAACAGATCCTTCATTCCAGATGCAGGCTATGCTCAAGGCGATGGGTCAGAGCGGCGGAGATGTTAAACCGGTGTTTGAAATAAATCCTAATCATCCGATTATCAAAAAGCTTGAAACGAATTCTGATGAAGCTGTTCTTGAAAATACGGTGAATCTTCTTTTCGTGCAGGCTATGATGCTTGAAGGCGGAAAAATTGACAATACTGCTTCTTTTGCCAAAGCTATGAATGCGATGCTTGAAAAAGCTCTCTGATGTATTTGTAAAAGGGCGGCGCAATGCCGTCCTTTTAGATAATAATGTATTATCTATTCGTTTTTAAGCTTTTTTATCTGTAAGCCATTTCGTTCAGATGATAAATGCGAATTTTATTTGTGGAAATTTCTTAATAATGAGCTATAATCACTTACATAGGAAAATTATATTTTTCATATCGGAGGCTATATGGCTAAAATAACTTTAAAAGGAAATATTATTAATACATTCGGAAACCTGCCTGAAATTGGTTCGGCGGCTAAGGATTTTTTACTCACCAAAACGGATCTGTCTGATGTTTCTCTGAAAGATTTCAGCGGAAAGCGCATTGTCATGAATATTTTCCCGAGTGTTGACACAGGTGTTTGCGCGACATCCGTTAGACGTTTCAACGCCGAACTCGATAAAATGACAAACACGGTTGTTCTTTGTATCTCCGTTGACCTTCCGTTTGCACACCAGCGTTTCTGCGGTGCCGAAGGATTGAATAATGTAATTTCGCTTAGTGAAATGCGCGCTAGGAATTTCGGCGAAGATTACGGTGTTCGGATTATAGACGGTCCGCTTGCCGGAATATTTTCGCGTGCGGTTATTGTAATTGATGAAAGCGGAAAAATCATTTATACTGAGCAGGTTCCCGAAATTGCTCAGGAGCCTGATTACGCGCCTGTAGTTAAACTGCTTTCATGAATTATATTACCGGTAGAGCCGGTAATATAAGAATTCCTTCGGTTCGGTTTCTCCCGAATTAACGATTTTAATTTTGCGGATTTTTTTGAATCCGCATTTTTTAATTATTTTTTCTGAAGGAATATTGTCTGGTTCTACTATTGCCATCAGATATTCGATTTTTTTATTTTCCAAAACCCATTTTGAAAAAGCGGAAGCGGCTTCCGTCATATATCCTTTTCCTGCATATTTCTCGCTGATGAAATATGCCATCTCTACCTCGTCATTGACTTCGGCTTTATGGCCGCATCCAATCATCCCAATAACTTGAGACGTAGATTTTTCAGTTATAGCGAGCATTGTCCGCATATTTTCCGGTTCAGCGTAGCATGAAATATACCAGTTTAGAAGACCGGCTAATTCTTCTCTGTTCATTGCCCAGTCCGGCATCCATTTGAGGATGAAGTCTTCCTTTGTTATTTCTAAAATTCTGTCAGTATCCTGAAGGGTGAATTCTCTTAGAATCAGTCTGTCTGTTGTTATTTTCATGATCGCATAAATCAGGGTGAAGATGGTTTTGTCAATAAAAAGGCGTTTGCAGGTATCATAAAGTAATCGCAAAATATAAAGTGTATGGGTTGTATTTTAATTTTAGCTGCATTCAATGACTAAGCGCAATTATTATAAACTTCTAAAGGTGTTAGAAAA
>DAOMHE010000101.1:0-8457 GCA_035430785.1 Spirochaetota bacterium
GATCCTATTTATACAGAATACAAAGAACAGCAAATTAACCGTTTCGGTAAAGATGAAAAAAAATCATTTAATACTTTTAACTTTTACATGAGTATCGATTTTTAATATTTCTGTTCAAAGCGCGTATTACACCGTCTATTCTCTGATCATAAACATTAAGCTCTTTTGCTTTTTTTATAAACTCATCCGCTAGCTCAAGCCGTCCTGAAGCAAGCGCACTTTCAGCCGATTTAAGCCATCCGCCGTAATAATTAGGAACAAGATCAGTAACCTGGATATAACTTTTCAATGAGGATTCAAAATCACCTTCAAAGAAAAAAGCCTTCCCATTTCTAAGATAAGGCCATGGATTTAACGGGGTAATCTTTGCAGCTTTTGCATAAAATGATCTCGCCTGAGATATTTTATCGCAATCAAGCTTATAGTCGCCATGCAAAATTTCCGTTACCCAAGAATCTGCTCCGATATTTTTTCTGTGATAATCAAAATCTTTATCCCGGTACCAAGCCTTTTCTCTGGTGATGGATGCACAATTCAGTATATCATCAATCATATTATTTGATTCATCATCATTACGGAGATATATTCCCCTTGTTTTTTTGAACCAGTCCAAGTCTGAAATTAGTCCTTTTTTTACCGCCTGATTATATAAAGCTGTTCCGGGATAATACGCGACAGGAGAAACAAGAACATCTCCTGGAAGAATTTTACCAATGAGCTCTTTTGTTTTTCTGACATCCGCTTTGGTTTCTTCAAATACTCCGCACATCAGATAAATAGAAAGATAAACTCCGGCACGGCGTACCATTTCTGCTGCAGAAATAATTTTATCCGGTGTTATTTTTTTATCATACAGTGAAAGTATCTTCTCTGAACCGGATTCAACTCCAAACTGAATATGCTCCAATCCGGAGAGTTTCATTGCAGTGAGCATTTCAAAATCGATTGTATCAACCCTGCTCTGGCAATTCCACATAATATATATTTTGTTTTTAATAAGTTTGTCGCAAAACTCCATTACGCGGTTTTTCTTTAATGTGAAATTGTCATCTCTGATTCCGAAATAAATAATTCCGTAACGGTTCTGAAGATATTTAATTTCTGAAATAATGTCATCGACAGACGAATAAGTAACTTTGCGTGTCCAATATGCCGGCGAAGAACAGTAAGTACATGAATTGGGGCATCCCCTGGATGTGATAATATATTTAAACTGCTCATTAGGATTTATTCCGATTGATAATCCGGAAAACTTTGATGAAAGCCTTACTTCGGAAAGATCATCAAGCCTGCGGCATTCATATATTTTTCTTTCTTTTTTATCTGCATTTAAATCATCAATAAGATCAAGAAATGAATTTTCACCTTCACCCTTTATTACAGAATCAACTGATGCGAAACGTTTCAGATATTCTTCCGCCAAAAATGAAGCATGAACTCCGCCTATTGTCAGATGAAACTTTTTTCTTCCTTCAAAAAGTTTTAAAAGCTTATTCGATTCGTTCTTATTATGTGTAAAAATTGAAATTCCAAGAATATCAGGTTTTATTTTAAGTATTTCTTCATGAGCTTTACTGCTGCCTGCATGAGAATAATTCGCAAGCACGATATCATGTCCCTTTGACTCAAGAAATGATGTGATTGAAAATAGACCTACCGGCAACAGGGATATATAGTAATCATTTCTGTCTTCATGGTCGCATAGATATACAAGCATTATTTTCATTGTTCACCGCTGACTTACAAAAGCATATTGCGTAAAACTTTCAAGATAATTTTGTTTGACATCAAACCCCATGCCGATTTTATTTCACTTAATAAAAACTAAAAACAGGCATTTAATGAAAAATATAATTCTCGGACTTCTTGCAGGTGCTCTATTATCCGTAATACCAATTATCAGATTCGATGAGCCGGAAGTCATTCTTCCGGAATGGGAAGGATCATTCAATCCTTCTCTTAACATTCAAGCCTCTCCATATATAAAAGACGGCAATGGTTCATTTTCAGTAAAAACACTTTCTGAAGTCTATTCTCTGAAAACAAGCGGCATATCATCTTCGGCTCCCGTGCCTGAAGGATATATCGCATCGACAAGCGGAAACGGACAATATTTTGCACTATATCAAAAGATCGGTGAATCCGTTGATTTTTACGACATTACTTCTGCAAGATTCTGGCAAAAAAAGTCCGAGCAATACCCTTTTGTTTCCTTCAATGCGAAAATTGTTCTGCTTCTTGTCGCGGATCACAGTGAAGTTAAAATTCTCGACAAAAACGGGAATCAGCTTGAAAACAGAATTGCAGGCAGATTTTGTACAAATATTTCTTTTTCTAAAGAAAATGATTATGCCGTGATAGGATTTCTGGATGGATCATATTATCTGATTGATGAAAACGGTAAAACTATTCACTCCGGAAAAACTATCGAAAATCTACCAGTGAAAACCGCTTCAGTTAATATAAACGGATCATTTCTTGCGGTTCATTTCGGAAATGAAAAAAAGGATTATCTCAAAATAATAGATATCAAAAATTCGAAAGATTTTATTTCACAATTACCGAACGTAAGCGTTACAAAAACAGCTATCGATATCAACAATGACGGAAATTCAGTAATTATTAGCGGTGATCAGATTCTCTTTTTCTCCAATAAATGCAAAACCATTGCTGTATATAAAATTCCGGAAATAAGAACGGGGCACACTTCCGCTATAATGACGGGTGATTTTGCAGCTCTTTCATGTATGAACAACACAGGTTCTACTGTTTTCATGTTTAGTCTTGAAAATGGACTGCTTTATAACAGAAATTTCCCTGATAAAGCAATAGACCTTAAAAATTCCGGAAATGTCATTCTTGCAAGAGGAACGTCGAATCTATACTGTTTAAGTTATTCACGATAGAATCACGAACATTTTCGAGATTTTGCGCGAAATCAATTCTGCCGTGTTTGATGCATCCCTTTAAAAGAACTTCAATCTTACGATAGATTTCTTCTTTAAGCATAATTTCTTTATCCGGCGAAAGTCGTTCATATGTACCGTCTAAAAATTTTATCATCGAATAAATTCTAAATCTATCCATACCCCATTTAGATGAAGAAAGCTGATCATGTGATCCGCCGTATTTTATAATTAATTTTTCATTCAAAAGACCGAAAGATTCTTTTGCAGATATTCTAAGCCACAGATCATAGTCTTCACAAACCGGCATAGTTTCGTCAAATAAACCATATTCAGCAAAAATTTCTTTTTTTACCACAACAGCAGACGGAGAAACCAGGCATAGTTTTAATGAATTATAAAAAATATCTCCGAAAATTTTTTTATGAATGTTTTTCGGATTTACTTTTTCACCTCGCCGGATCCATTCTTCTTCTGACTGAAATATTCTTACTTCAGGATTTTCAATTATAAATTTATGCTGCAGAGATAATTTATTACTTTTCCACTCATCATCCGAATCGAGAAATGCAATATATTTGCCCTGAGCTATTCTGATTCCGGAATTACGGGCCGAACTCACTCCCCCGTTTTCTTTTCTAAATATGATGACATCAGAACTAAAACTAAAATTTTCTAAACCGTCAGTCGAACCGTCATCGACAATAACCAATTCATAGTCCTGAAAATCCTGCGAAAAAACAGAATTCATCGCCCGTTCAAGAAACTCTTTTCTGTTAAATACAGGAATTATGACCGAAAAAAAAGGTTTATTCCTTAAGCAGAAATTTGAGCGGACGTTTTTTGAGTTCATCAGAAATCTCTTTTATAGTTTCACTTGTCTGCCTCAAAGTTCCCATGGTTTTTACTACATCTGCCTGAGAATCATCGAGGATATTGCTAAGGGTCGAACTTGAATCGGAAAGTTCACCCAGAAATTTACGGATATCCTGCTTGCTGTCGCTCGAAATATCTTTTATAATATTTACAGTATCTGTTACAGAAACAAGAAGTTTATGAACATCACCCAGCAATGCTTCTATGCTGACATATTCTATCCCTTCAACAACATCACCGGCTTGAAGCGGTTTACCTTTTTTAACAGGATTTCTCAGTTCAATAATGGCATCACCAATTACATTCTGATTTTGAATAACAGCTACACAGTCTTCATTTAAAAATATCTGATCAGAAATTCTCAGAGTAGCAAGAAAATGAAGTTCCGGCTGATACACAGGTTCTATGGAAACAACTCTTCCGATATCATAACCTTTCACTTTTACAGCTGTTCCGTCTTTAATCATTTTTATATTATCAATTTTGAGATATACATCAATCGTGTCTGTACTAAGTGAATAACCAAGTTTAAGAATGACAAAAACTGTCATCAATATTATAGGTATTATAAAAAAAAGACCGACTTTTATTTCAAAAACACGTTTTGCCATTTCAGCCTCACACCATCATTGGTCCTTTCGGAGAGAATGTCATATATTGAACCACATATTCATTTGTTGTCGACAAAAATTCTTCACGGGTACCGTCAAAAACAACTTCACCGCGGTAAAGCATTATAAAACGGTTTGCAATATCAGAAAAAACAGCAGGGTTATACGCGACTATAATAACTGATTTCAGGGGGGAATCTGCCCATTTTTTTAATGAACGCATAACTGACATAACATTCAACACGCATTGAGCTTCAAGAGGATGTTCTGCGAGAAGAAGATCCGGATTAAGAGCAATTGCTCTTGCGAATGCGGTCTTAAGCCTTTCTGATTGATAGATGTCAACAGGTCGCATATCCCGCGAAAGATCTATTTCCATTTCATCAATCAGCTGATTGACTCTGTAATCAATTTCATCAGAAGTCATTGTGGAATGATATCTGAGAGGAAGTGCGATATTTTCATATACAGTCATGTTTGTAATCAGGCCATAACCCCTCTGAAGATACACCATATCTTTTCTTATAATGTTGCGTTCGAAATAAGAAGCATTTTTAACATCATGACCTTTAAAAAAGACATCTCCGTCAAAATCGTCAATTGCGCATGAAATAAACGGACATATTTTATCAATTCCTGAGTTTTCGAGACCAAAAAAAACAATATTATCTCCCTGTTTGAGATCAAAACTTATACCTCTCAAAGTCGAATGGATATCGAGCATATAAGACATGTTTCTGACCGATAAAAAACTGTTTTCCATATCCCCCAGCATAACCTAGTTATAAATAAAAAAGAAATGAAATCAAGGCATTTATAATAAATACGGAAAGAAGAGTACGAACGACAGCCCTTGAAACAAAAATCGGAATTTGAAACGCACTTGTAGGACGGAATCCGTAATAACAGCATATTAAAGGTATAAGAATTCCGTACATCAGACTCTTCAGAAATGTTATAAGAAGATCTTCAAAAGAAAAAGCATTTATTATTGTAGCAAGGAATTGCTGAGGAGGAATAAATATAAACAAACGTGAAATCAAGTATCCGCCGGCAAGTGCCACAACATCAAACAGAATAACAAGAGAAATAATCGAAAGTATGCTTGCGATTATTCTTGGAAACACAATATACAGCTTGGTATCAATTCCAAGAAGTTCAAGGGAACGTATTTCGTGATTCTGTTTTTGAGTCGCGATTTCTGCAGAAATCGCAGAACCGCTGCGGCTTGTGACGATCATCGCAGTAGCCAAAGGTCCTATTTCGCGAATTATTATTAGAACAAGAAGATCACCTATAAATGAATCTATACCGAATTTAGGAAACTTTTGGGACGCCTGAATTATTACCGTAGCTCCAAGCATTAGAGCAACAACAGATATTAAAAAAACAGCATCAAGACCGGTATATTTTGTCTGAAGAAGAACTGTAGAATATAGTGAACGCATTCTAAGATATTTAAGAGACTTAAATGAATTAAATATTGATTTGAGATAGTGCTGAAATTCAATATAACCGGAAAAAAAGGCTATGACCCTTCTCCCTGTAAGCGCAAGAAAATTTGCTATTTTACCCCACAATCTCATGGCTTCTTCTACTTCCCTGCGCAAACAATGTCAAACAATTATGCCGTTCTTAATAGAAATAAAAAACTCATTTAAAGTTATGAGCATTTTTTTTAAATATTTGCAGAATTTTTGCCGATACATTATATTGACTAGGGATATTTTACGAAATATCCCGTCTATCCCCGGAACAATAGGAGTAAGGGATGTATTTTGACTTTAAGGGGTTTATTATGAAATTTATTCAATCAAAAAAAGCTGTTTGCGTATTTTTGGCATTGTTTGCTTTTTTTTCTGTATCACTGCATTCACAAGGAGCAACTGCCGCTGCATCTGATGCAGAAAAAAAGGAAGCTGTTGCAAAATCAGACGAAGATTCTCCTTCCGATATGACAGGATGGCGTGTTACTGATTTTCAGCCTTACATTAAAGCTCTTGCTGAATTAGAAAAACTTAGCGATGAATATTCTGAAAATCTTTTAAAAATGGCAATAGACGAATATTCAACCGGGCTTGACATCCTAAGCGATATGGAAGTCGAAGTTAACAAATTAAAAGCTGTTTTTGCCAAAAAAAACAATTTAAATGAAAGATGGTATTGGCAGGAAATCGACAGAAAGAATCAGGAAAAACGCCAGATTTCTTATTTAAAATATGAAGCAAAAGTTAAATCCATAACTTATTTTACAAGAGCAATTAATCATATGGACGATATTCAATCGGTTAAAATTAAAGCTGATACTGCGTATACAAACGCTCAGATAAAACTTTTTCAGGCTTATGTATCAACCCAGTATGACATACAGAACCTTCTTCCTTGTATTCCTGTTCTTGAAAGATACGTGCAAATAAATGAAAAAACCAAAAATGACGTTTGGGCATACAATTACATGGCAAGCTGCTACGGATTTATGGAAGCTTCAACAGCAAAAAGCAGAATTATCAGCGAAGAAGAAAAGCTAAAATGGAAACAGAAAAAGAACAGATCTCTTCTTACAGCTGCGGAGCTTAAGTACGGAATCGATACTCCTCAGTACAAACACCTCAAAGAGACTGTTGAACTTGATGAGAAAAAGAGCGCATCAATTAACGATTTCAGATAATACCCGTTTTAATATAAGAATTTATAAGAACTCTCCTTCAAGGGGAGTTCTTATTTTTTTGCCTTCAGAAGCCTTCTTTATCAATGACTCATATGTCGAATTATAAAGTTTAACTCCGAGTTTATTATGCTCTTCGAGTATTTCCTTCAAAATTGTTTTATCTGTAAGCGGATTTACTGTTACGGCTCTCAAAACTGAAATTTTTTGAGGTGAATACTTTGTTGATTCAAGTACTGTTCTTGAAACAAAAGAATTATCCGCATCACGAATAGATCTATGAAGCTCAATATTAAGTGAATTTATTAAAAGATTGAGATTGAATAGACGGGATTCAGCGTCATCTCCACCTTCTAATTTGAGCTCAGATATTCTTTCCCTGATTTTTTCAGGTATGAAGCGGTAATTGATTATAAAGAGCTCAGGATAATTGAGAAGTTCAAAATTTATATGTGTTTCAATCATCGATCTGTAAATAGATGTTAATTCAAAAGCATATTCAAACAATAATCGAAATCCTTCAGAACCAAACACTTTCATGGCGCTCCATGGACGTAAAACGGTAAACGGACGGGATCCTTCTACAGTAAATCTTCCAAGGTCAACAGAATCAGGTCTTAAAATATATGTTGAATTGCGTTTAATGTTTTCAAGATCTCTTTCATTCTTAAAAAGAACCATACCCATTGAGTTAGGAGAAAATAATAATTTGTGACAGTCGAAAGTAACTGAATCTGCCGTTTCTATTCCGCTGAAAAGATGCCTGTATGAATCTACAAAAAGAACAGGGCCTCCCCATGCGGCATCTACATGAAAATGAGCTCCAACCGAATCCGCACATTTTCTTATAGCGTTAAGATCATCGATATTTCCTGTTTCAGTTGTTCCTCCAATACCTACAATCGAGATAACCATTATCTTTTTTTTATGAGTCGAATTATACTCATTTATAAGACGGCATTCATTGATAAGAGAATCAATTTTCATCTTATTGTTCGAATCTACAGGTATTTTTATTACGGAATCTTCGCCAATACCGATAATTGAAGCAATTTTATCTATTGAATAATGTCCTCTCTGAGAAACAATTATTAATGCTTTTTCACAATTATAGTAGTTCATCGCTTCCCGGATTCCTTCTTTGGAAACACCCCCAAAAGATCCCTGCGGCTTAAATAATTTATTTCTTGCGACAAATAAAGCTGTTAAATTAGCCAAAGTTCCATCTACAGTTACCGCGCCAAGAGAAACTGAATGATTCTGAATATTTTTCTTATAATAAGATGAATTTTTGGAATAAACAAGTCTGTGAATCCATGCAATAAACTCACGTTCTACAAAAGTAGAAGCTTTTGCTGTTTCAATTTTTACCTGGTTCTGATTTAATGAAGCTATTATC
>DAOMHE010000102.1:0-8348 GCA_035430785.1 Spirochaetota bacterium
GGATTTCCCCATCTTTGACCGGTTTCAGAAAAATAATCAGGCGGGACTTCGGCTACATGAGTCGGCTTTAACGAAAGATTATCAAGTTCAAATACTTCAGAATTTGTCCACGCATCGCAGCTTTCATAACTTGCATAAATAGGTATATCGCCTATAATCAATATATTTTTTTGACGGCAGTAGTTTTTCAGTTCACGCCATTGCGAGTAAAATATAAACTGAAGCAGTTTGTGCATTTCAAAAGTTTCACGGAGCTTATTTTTCCATTCTTCCAAAGCGCTGTTCTTACGGTAAACAAGATCTTCCGGCCAGTCACGCCAATAATATGTTTTAAACTCATCTGCACAAGCGGCAAAAAGAGCATAATCGTCCAGCCATGTATTTTCTGAGCAGAATAGTTTAAAAGCATCATGTTCCTGACAGGCCTGACGCATGAATATATTATAAAGCTCTAAATATTTCTTTTTATAGAGAGCCGAAATGAAATCAAAATCAATAAAACTTGAATATTCATTTACCGGAATATTATCGAAGAAGTTTGAAGGAAGCCAGTCTTTTTCAGCAAGTTTTTCAAATGATATAAAATAATGATTTCCGGCAAAAGCGGAAAATGCTGCATACGGAGAAAAACCCATTCCTTCAGAAACAGGATTTATTGGAAGAATCTGCCAATATCTCTGCCCTGTCCGCTCAAGGAAATCAACAAAACGGTAAGCCTCGCTGCCGAGAGATCCGATTCCATATTTTCCGGGAAGTGATGTAATGTGAAGCAAAACACCGCTTGCTCTGTCTTTAATCATAAAACAATAAAATTATTAAGACAAATTTTTTACAAGTAAATTTCGCTAAAATCTGACCCGTGGAAAGTCAATGAGAACTGCAGTCATATCATCAAGCTGATTATCCGGCTTACCCATGAATTCATATAAATCTTCAAAAATGATGTTAATAATCCCCTGAGGCGGAAGATGCATCCCCGCAAGAAGACGGCTCTTCAGCCTGTCTGAACCGTATTCAGTTTTATCAACGCTTGAAAGAGCTTCGGTAATTCCGTCACTGAAAAAGAGAATGCAGTCGCCTTCATACAGAACAAATTCACACTTTGGAAAATGAAAATATTTTTCTTCATTTATCTGATGTATGTCAGGACTCAAGAGATGACCTTTCCAGGGAATCCATCCTTTTTCACTCTTATTCAAATCATAAAGGTCTACTATATTATTCTCATATTTTCTGACGACAAAAGGGAAAAACATTCCACGATTGTAAAAGGTAAGAACATACTTGTCTTCATAATTCTTTATTATTGTAAAAATTACACTCGCAAAATCATGCGAATTCGCTGATTCCATGACGACAGTGAATTTCTCGGCAATATCCCTAACAAAAGAATCATAATTGCATGGATTATCACCGAATCTTTCATTATAATCATGAATTGTAAGAGCTATCGAAGAACGGAGTCTAATCAGGGAAGTATATGCGGGAAGTCCGTGTCCGCTGATATCTGCAAATACAAACAGATATGCATTACCCGGAATTTTGAAAAGTTCAAAGTAATCACCGGACAATATAGATCCGAATGCACGCTGAAATCCTATTCCTACACCGAGTCTTTTGTTATAGAAGTTTCCAAAAAGTCCCTTCACAAGAACGCGGTCATTTTCTCTTACAGCCTCTGCTTCAGCTTCAAGAATTGAATGCTGTCTCAAAAGCTCTTCTATATGCCTTTCGTTAAGATTTTTCAATCGGGATGATTTTGGATTTCTCATAATTATTTAAAATATTATATATGCTTCTCCATAAATCAAAAAATTGTACCGGATTACTGTCAAGGTAATAATTAACTAAATAAAAAAATACAGCACCGTGGCGCTGTATTAAAATCTTTATTTTATCAAATCTCCCGTATCACCGCCCACCCAGCAGGTATCAGCAAAAGCCGGATAATAATAAGCTGCAAATTTTGAAAAATCCTTAGATGCACTTATATCATAATCATCCCATCCTTCAGGTACTGCGATATTGCCTTTCCATTTTCCTTTTACTCTGATAAGACCTGCGACATAAATACCGTTTCCGACTGTATAAACAGAGCCTTTGGATTTTTTTGTATACACCGCGATGTAAACACCGTCTGAACCCTTATAATTATTTGCTATAGGAAGAACTTTCATCGAAGATCCGTTGAAAAACTGATTTGAAACACTCTTCGATGAAACATAAACATTAATTTCGGTTGGAAGTTCATTTTTAGGAGATTCAGAAGGAGTAATATTACCTCCGCCTGCGGGCAGTACATTTTCTTTAAATTTGCCTGAATAATTACCGGGAGCACTGTAATTGCAGACTACATACACGCCGCCGTTTTTGGATTTAGCTTTACCGCAGCCTATCAAAGTAGAACCTTTCCATACTACCTGGGTAAAGTGACCCGTTGACATTGAAAAACCCGGTTTATTAAAATTATATTGTTTAATTTCCGAATACCACGCATCAACAGCATCAATTCCATTTGAATCTCCGCCCGATATCCAGTAAATATTCTCGCCGTATTTGTTCGGCTGCCGGTGATACATTCTATTTTCAGAAGCAAGCTTATCAGCCCATTGCTGAGCGTATTTTTCTATTTCAGAATCCCACGCCAGATCAGGAGCAGAATGCTTTTTTCTGTAAAAATTATGCCTTGAAAGAATATTATCCCTGAATTTTTGTGTAACAGAATTAGCTGCATCCGGTTTAACTTCTTTTTTTAAATCATCAGATTTTCCGCCTTTCGACGCAGCAAGTATTGATGCTTCGAATTCATTCAGATTCGGGATGTTATAATATAATTTTCCATTAAACTCAACAACAGGCATCGTAACCGAACCGCCGCTGAATCCGCTTTTAGGAGATTTCAATAATGACCACATTTTTGTTCTGTTTTCATTATTTGAAGTCGAAAACTCATTATACTTAATATTATTTTTTTTCAAATAATTCACTACATGTGTGCACCTTGAACATCCCGGCATAGTATAAACATCAACAACCGGAGCAGATTGAGCCTGCAGCATTATTGCCGTTACAAATGAAATAAATAAAATAGCTGTTTTTTTCATGAAAAAATCTCCTTTCTCAAGAGTATCCTGATAGCATCTTTGCATTTCAGCCGACTGATGAATTCTAACAGCTTAGAACAAAGAGTCAAGAAATTATTACATTCAAAGATATGACTGAATTGTAGTTTCAATTAAAGCAATGGTTTCTTTCAATACAGTGATAATATGCATTATTAATGTTTGACAAAGTTACAGCAACTAAGAAAATCAGACTGCTTTGAAACACCAAATGCAAACAGACTTATCCGGGAAAGGAAATTAAATGAAAGCAAGTCAGATCGGGAAAAACCATTCAGACAGTAATGAGTTCACAGAACTTTTCAACAGTTCATTTTCAACAATCAATGAAACAACATCAGGACAGAAAGTAAAAGGCATTATAACTTCAATATCATCAGATACTACTTTAGTTGATATCAACGGTAAAAGTGAAGCTTTTTTGATGACTGCAGAAATTAAAACTAAAGACGGATATGCGTACAAAACCGGAGATTCAGCTGATTTCTATATTGCAGAGACATCACCCAAAGGCATATTCCTGACTCAAAAAATCGGGAAAGGATACATGAGTCCTTCACTCTTTTCAATCGCTTATAGAGAAGGAATACCTGTTTACGGAACTGTTGATGCGGAAGTAAAAGGCGGTTACAGAATATCTGTCGGCTCACAAAGCGCTTTCTGCCCTTTTTCGCAAATAGATATGAAGAAAACTGATTCTGTCTATACAGGAAAAAGTTTTTATTTCCTTATCAACGAACTGACTTCTTCAAACATCATAGTCTCAAGAAGAAGTCTTCTTGAAGCAAAACAATCACTTGCAATTGAAAAACTTAAAACTGAAATATCCGAGGGAAAAATAGTATCCGGCAGAATTACAAGAAAAGCGGATTTTGGAATTTTCATCGACATCGGAGGCATCGAAGCCTTGATTCCCAAAAGCGAACTTTCATTTTCAAGATTTACAACTATTGACGCATTTCATGAAACTGATTTGGTTACTGCAAAAATATTATCAGTTGACTGGCAAAACCGTAAATTATCAGCAAGCCTAAAACAGGCGCTTGATAATCCATGGAAAAAAATAACCGGTTTCCAAAAAGGCGGAGTTTATCCTGCAAGGATATCCAACATTATTAAACATGGAGCATTTGCTGAAATTTCTGAAGGCATTGAAGGATTCATTCATATTTCAAAACTTTCTTATACCAAAAAAGTAAACAAAGTTGAAGACATCCTTTCAATCGGAGACAAAGTTAATGTCTCAATTGAAGAAATTGATGAAGCTGCAAAAAAGATTTCTCTATCACTCGAAAACGGTGAATCAGATCCATGGAAGGACTGCGATGTCGCATCCAAGACAGAAACCGCGGTAATTGAATCCGTTTCGTCCTCCGGACTTTCAGTCAGACTATCTAGCGGAATGGAAGGCTTTGTACCGAAATCCCAGCTTAGCAAAAAGGGAGATATTTTCAAGGATTACACCAAAGATTCAGAAATTAAAATATTTATAACCGAAGCTGATAACTCAAAACGCAGATTTATCGGTTCAGAAAAAGAACTCGAATTGATTGAAGAGCGCCGTGAAGTTGAAAAATATATTACAGAAAAAGAAGAAGCTTCATCCAGCGCATCACTTGCTTCACTTTTGGGTGATAAACTCAAGGATTTCGCAAAATAATGATAAGACTTAAAAGCGGAAAAATAGTTGAATACGATCAGGATTTCGATGTATTTTTCCGCCGTATTGTTAAAGAAATTATTGATGAATCGGCAGCTGCAGCCAACATCACAAAAACAAATGACCGCACAGCGGAATTCGAGAAAGAACTTATCAAGGAAATGATGGATAACAGTATATATGTTACACATCAGATTTTTGACCTTTACAAAGAAAATCCCAACATGGCAAAATTTATGATGACGGGATTCATCTTCAACAGCGTTGTTCTGAATCTTCCTCAGTCAAACCCTGCCGAAAATGCACAGGGTTTTGACACCGGCGGAAGTTCAACAATGCACTAATCTAAGCAATTGATGAAATTAGTTTTTCAAAATACTTCTGAATTTTTTCAGCCTGGTATTTGTCGGTTCCTTCAGAAATAATTCTGAAAACCGGTTCGGTGTTTGATCCGCGAAGATGAACCCATCCTCCGCGGAATTCAGTATGATATTTAAAATCAACTCTGATACCGTCGAGCGTGCTTATTATTTCCGCAGCGAATTCTTTTTTTACGGCAGAAACGAGATCTGACACTTTTGACGGATCAAATTTAACTTTTGATTTTTTCATTACATATGAAGGTAAAGAAGTCAATACACTGGATAATTTCTCTTCCTTTCTGGCAAGATAGTCGAGAACATATGCAATACCAACAAGAGAATCCCTTCCGTAATGAGCCTCCGGAGAAATAACTCCGCCATTGCCTTCTCCGCCGAAAACAGCCTTTTGTTTTTTCATCTCTTCAACAACATTAATCTCTCCGACTTTAGATCTGAAAAATTTTGATCCGTGACGTGAAGCAATATCCTGAACTCCGCGGCTTGTAGACATGTTGACAACAACATTCCCTTTCTTACGTGAAAGGATATAATCAGCAGTAATAACAAGTGTCATTTCTTCACCGATTGCTCTGCCGGTTTCATCAACAATTGCGAGACGGTCAGCATCCGGATCCTGCGCAAATCCGATATCGGCTTTATTTTTTTTAACGGATGCGCAGAGAACTTTTAGGTTTTCTGCAAGCGGTTCTGCTACGCGCGGAAAATTCCCGTCAATAGAACAAAAAACCGGAACAACTGTACAACCGAGTCTTTTTAAGAGTTCCTGTGTAATATAAGAGCCTGCTCCGTTTACGGAATCAAGAGCAACCTTAAACTTTCTTTTTTTAATACGGGCGGTATCAACTTTGGATAGAACCATGTCAAGATGCGACGCGAAAGCAGTATCATCATAATAAAGTTTTCCGATTTTTGAATGAACAGGATACTTCATATCCTTATCAAGAAGTTCGAAAAATTCTCTAATCTGCTTCGGAGAGAAGAACTCTCCCTTTTCATTAATAAGTTTAAAAGCATTCCATTCAATCGGATTATGTGAAGCAGATATTACAATACCAGCCTTAGCCTTCAGCTTCTCAACCATAATCTGAACAGTCGGAGTCGGAACTATTCCTATATCGACAACATCGCATCCAGAAAGAACAAGAGTTGATTCTGCAAGACGCATCACAGCTTCACCTGTATGACGCGAATCCCGGCCGATAACAACAGTTCCTCCTTTTAGATATTTCGCAAGACGCGATGAAACTTTTTCTATTAATTCCGGAGTGAATGTCTCACCGACAATTCCTCTTATTCCGGAAACACTCATCATTAAACTCATTAATGTCTTCCTCTTCTTGTTTTCTTTCTTTTCACTCCGCCTTCAACAGGTTTAACTTCATGAACCCTGTGATGATGAGATGGGGCTTCCTGCGGAGAAAGAGGAATGCCTCCTTTCTGAAACTGTTCAACCTCGGCATGATGAGCGCGTCCTACGGCTCTGTACTGAGAAGGTCTGTTTTCAAAAGTCTGGGAAGTTTGAACATGAACCTTACAGAGCATTTCAACGATATCCTGCTTCATTGCAGCTATCATATCATTGAAAATTCTGAATCCGCGGAGTTTATACTCTACGAGAGGATTTCTTTCTCCATAACCTACTGTCCAGATTCCGTCACGGAGTTCATCCATCGTGTACAGATGTTCTCTCCATTTTGAATCAACGACACGCAATCCCACCATTCTTTCGAGAGTACTAAGATTGTCCTCACCTATAATATCTGATTTTTTGCGGTATTCCTTCTGAATGACAGGAATATATTCTGCAGCAAAATCTTCAGCTGTCATTTTTGAATGCTTGTCCGGACTATAAACAAATTCTACTCCGAATTTGGATTTCATATACGCTCCAAGCGCATCATAATCCCATTCACTCATGAATTTTTTATCATCAGAAAACATTTCAGCTATTGAAATAAGAGTATCATTAATATAAGATTCTATTTCTGATGAAATATCATCGTTTTCAAGAATTTCATTTCTTCTTGAGTAAACATACTCTCTCTGAGAATTCATAACATCATCATATTCAAGAAGATGCTTTCTTATCTCAAAGTTTCTGCCTTCAACTCGCTTCTGAGAAGATTCTATCGCACGGCTTACCATTCTCGATTCAATATTTTCGCCTTCTTTCATTCCAATACGCTCGAATATTCCGGAAAGTCTTTCGGAACCGAATATGCGCATAAGATTGTCTTCTAATGAAAGATAAAAACGCGATTCTCCCGGATCTCCCTGACGTCCGGAACGGCCTCTAAGCTGATTATCAATTCGGCGCGCCTCATGACGCTCTGTACCTAGTATGAAAAGACCGCCGGCAGCAACAACCTGATTATGATGAACCAGCCACTCTTTTGCTTTGCGGACTATTTCTTTCGCATGAGCAGCATCCTTTCCTTCCATCTTTTCGGCACTTGCGGATGCAGCGTCAAAATTTTCTGAAAGAATCTGCGTCTTGAATTCAGCCCAGAGCTTTTCATCGTGAGCAGGAGTAAATTCGTCCATTTCTGCGATAAAAAGTTTTTTGCCTCCGAGTACAATATCCGTACCGCGGCCCGCCATATTCGTAGCGATTGTCACCATTCCGGGGCGTCCTGCCTCGGTGATTATCATCGCTTCACGTTCATGATATTTCGCATTAAGTACATTATGAGAAATTCCGCGGGACTTCAGCGCATCCGAAAGCATTTCGGATTTTTCAATAGATATTGTACCGACAAGACAAGGCTGACCTATCTTCTGGTGTTCGAGAATATCATCGATAATTGCGTTAACCTTCTCTCTCTCTGTTTTATATATTTTATCCGGATGATCTTTTCTTGAAACCGGTTTATTAGTCGGAATTACAACAACGTCAAGTTTGTAAATATTGCGGAATTCCATAGCTTCCGTATCTGCAGTACCGGTCATACCCGCAAGCTTCTTGTACATTCTGAAAAAATTCTGAAATGTTACGCTTGCTAAAGTCTGGCTTTCGCGGGCGATTTCAACGCCTTCCTTAGCCTCAAGAGCCTGATGAAGACCGTCCGAATATCTTCTTCCCTGCATCAAACGTCCGGTAAATTCGTCTATGATTAGAACCTGACCGTCCTGCACCATGTAGTCTACATCTCTGCAGAAAAGATAATGCGCTTTCAAAGCCTG
>DAOMHE010000103.1:0-4494 GCA_035430785.1 Spirochaetota bacterium
TCGAAACCTTCCGCAAGCGGTACCAATATATTCATAGATCCTCCTTAATTGTGTCCTGATTTTGATTTATGAAGAAAATAAAGCCCTGTTGAAAGAGCAAAAATTGAAAGTGCAAGATATATCATGTCGAGCGCTGTTGAAAAATTCTGAGCACGGTTAAGAACCATCTGAAAATATTTAACAATGAGGGCCATTATTATAACCTGCGCAATTTTATCTTTGAGCACATCGAGGGAACCGATGTTGAGAATGCTTGAAGCTTCACTTTTCTTTGCGGTATCGATGTGTGAAATAAAAAGCTCATAAAGACCGAAGCTGAAAAGAATTAGAACCACTGCTATGAGATAAACGTCAATTGCTCCTATAATGTTTACTATTACAAGAGTGTGAATGTCTATCGAATGATTTCCGCCGAGATAATATACAATATCCTTTAAGGTAAAAAGAATGTCTTTGCTCGCCAGTACAAATAAAATAAAAGATGCTATAAGACTTGATACAACTGCGAAAAGAACCAGAAACCTTCCGCTCCAGAGAAAATGTTCAAATATTTTTTCTATATTAAAAGTGCGGCGTTTGTCGTTTTTAATGTATTTGTTTTTTTTCATGTATTGCCTCCCGCGAAATCAGATTCTCTGTTTATTCCCGTTTCTGTGTCAAGGTGTTTATATTGCTAAGTTACTTCAAATTTTTCTAATCGTCAGCTTATTTTGCTTTTCAAAAAATGTTTGCTATTATCGTTTGGCTGTTTTCCAATTAGTCAAGCGGAGGAATTTTGAGAGCCGAAACTGTTTTTATCCTTATTGTTGCCATTCTGATTGCTGATTTTATTCTGGAAAGGATTTTATCCTTTCTTAATTACAAAAGTCTTGGAAAATCCGTTCCTGATGAACTTAAAGGAACATATGATGAAGAAAAATATGCCAAACAGCAGAAATACGAAAAGGAAAATATCCGCTTCTCTGTTATATCGTCAGTGTTCAGTTCAATTCTTATTTTTTTGATGCTGTTTTTCGACGGATTTGCCTTTGTTGATTCATTTGCAAGATCTGTTTCAACAGACCCGGTTTTTAGCGCATTGATTTTTTTCGGAATTCTGCTTATATCGTTTGATCTTATTAATAGTCCTTTTGAGATATATGACATATTTGTTATTGAGCAGAAATACGGATTCAATAAAACAACTCCGCTTACATATTTTCTTGATAAGATTAAAGGCTGGCTTATCGGCGGAATAATAGGCGGGATAATTCTTTCTCTCATAGTTATTTTTATTCAGAAATTTCCTGATACTTTCTGGATATTTGCGTGGATAACAATCACTGTATTTATGATTTTCTTCACGATGTTTTATTCATCAGTAATCGCGCCGCTTTTTAACAAGCAGACTCCTCTTGAAGAAGGAGAGCTGAAAAGCGGAATAACTGCTTTTGCTCAAAAAGCCGGATTTAAACTCGATAATATTTATGTAATAGACGGTTCGAAAAGGACTACAAAAGCAAATGCTTATTTCAGCGGACTTTTTTCAAAAAAAAGAATCGTGCTTTTTGACACTCTGATTAAGGAACTTACTCCGGGTCAGATCATTGCGGTTCTTGCTCATGAAATCGGGCATTATAAAAAAAAGCACACTCTTATGATGATTCTTTTTTCCGTTATTCAGACCGGCGGTCTTTTGTTTGTTTTAAGTCTTTTTATCGGCAACAGTGTTCTGTCTTCGGCTTTGGGAGCGGAGGCGCATTCTATTCATATGGCTATAATCGCTTTCGGTATTCTATATGTTCCCATATCTACAATAACAGGTATTTTTCTGAACATGCTTTCGCGGAAGCATGAGTATGAAGCTGATAATTTCGCATCAAAGTATTTTTCAGCTGAAGAACTTTCCGGTGCATTGAAGAAGCTTGCAGAGAACAATCTTTCAAATCTGACTCCGCATCCGCTTTATGTTTTTTTCCATTATTCGCATCCGCCTATCGGAGAGAGAATAAGGAATCTCATGAACCGTTTGTGATATGCAATCTTAATAAAAAAAGCTTGCAAAATACAAGTCAAGTATCAAAGTGACTGTAATTTCTGATGTTGTCAAAAGCTGTCCCGAAGGACAGCTTTTTATTTTACTGTGGGTCTGAGGTATTTGTTGGATAAATTCACAAAAGCGGATGTTGAAAAGCTTATTTATAGAGCAAGCGAACTCTGCGGTTTTGAAGTTTATGAACAGAATATTCAGCTTAGGAAAGGCAGTGCGGTAATTACTGTCAGAATTGATAACGGTTCAATAGTTTCGCATGAAGACTGCGTAAAATATACGGCTAAACTTAATTCACTTATCGAAGATTCCGGAATCGAGGATAGTTACACTCTTGAGATTTCCTCGCCGGGTTTGAAGCGCAAAATCCGTTCAAAAGCAGAATTTGTCCGTTTTTCCGGTGCTCCGGTCAAAATTATTCTCGGCGGAGAAAAAGGCGGAGCAGTAAAAGGAAAAATTGTTTCTGCCGGTGATGAATCTGTTGTTTTGAAAACAGAAAAGGGAATGGAAGAGATTTCCTATAATGATATAAAAAATTCGAATCTTGATTATTAAAGGGTTTAATTATGAATGCAAAATTCTTTGACGCACTCCAGTCTGTTGTTTCCGAGAAAGGGATTACCAGGGAACATATTGAAGACATTGTTAAAACGGCTATTGAATGCGCCTACCGCAAGCAGTTCGGCACAACAGATGATATGAAGGTTGTTTTTGACCGTTCTTCAAATTCAATGAAAATAGTTACAAAGAAAATGGTTGTTAGACGCCCTGATGAATCCGGACGTCAGATCGGCTTTGAAGAGGCGATCAAAAAAGACAAAGATATCCAGCTTGGTGATGATGTCGAGGTTGAAGAGGATCCTTTCAAGGTTTTCAGCCGCATCGCTTCGCAGACGGCCAAACAGGTCATGATGCAGAAGATCAAAGAGCTTAAAAAGAATATTATATTTGATGATTTCAAAGAAAAAGAAGGCGATCTCATCAACGGATACATGCAGCGCCAGGTTAAGAAAACCATATTTGTTGATATAGGATACGGCGAGGTTGAAGGTGTTATTCCTCAGAGAGAGCAGTCGAGCCGCGAGCATTTTAAGACAGGCGACAGAATAAAAGCGCTTGTATGGACTGTAGAAAAAACAAACCGCGGACCGAATATTGTTTTGACTCGCGCGCGTCCTGAATTTGTTGCGAAGCTTTTTGAAATGGAGATTCCTGAAATATATGACGGAATAGTCCGTATTGAGAAAATCGTCAGAGAAACCGGAATGAGAACAAAGGTCATGGTTTCGAGCCGTGACAGGGATGTTGACTGTGTCGGTGCATGCGTCGGTATGAAGGGAAGCCGAATTCAGGCAATTGTCCGTGAGATTGAAGGAGAGAGAATTGATATCATAGAGTTCTCCCGCGACAGCAAAACTCTTGCGGAAAATGCGTTGACACCTGCAAAAGTCAAAGAAGTAATAGAAACCAGAACAGGAAAAGTCATTGCAATCGTTGAAAATGAACAGAAAATGATTGCGGTGGGGAAAATAGGCCATAACGTAAGACTCGCTTCCGAACTCTGCGGTTTTGAAATTACGGTGATGACAGAGGAAGAATATAGAAATTTTCTCAACTCAGACGAGTCCCGTTCATTGTTCGGACAGCTTTTCTCGGACGATGTCGAAGATTATACTCCGCTTCAGGAGCTTGGTCTTAAGGCAAGATATATTGAACTTCTTGAAAAAGGAGGAATATTTTCAGTCGAGGATCTTGTTCAGAAAAGTGTTGATGACCTTAAGGATATTGACGGCATAGGAGAAAAAACGGCAAAAGAAATTTGGGAAATAGTTGATAGCATGGTTGATTTTGACGACGACGAGGAATCGGAAGACGTTGAAAAGGCTGATGAAGGTGAGGAGCCTTCTGAAGATGAAAGCAAGTAATATAAAATAAATTATCAGGATTTTCATGAAGATAAGCGAAGTTGCAAGGAACAGTTCAGTCAACGAGAATGACATTAAGTCAATTTGTAAGGATCTCGGGATTCAAATTTCGGGTGATGATGGCGAAATTTCGTCAAATGATGCGGTATACGTAAAAACCCGCATTGAATCACTCAAAGAGGAGAGGGCAAAACAGGCTGAACAGAAGCTTTCCGTGAAAAAGAAAATCCGGCTCAAGCAGAAAGTCGATATTAGTTCTCATACAGCAAAAGAAGAAGCTATGCAGGCGGAACAGGCTGAGAAGGCTGCTCCGGCAGAAACACCTTTTCTGGAAAAGAAACCTGCGAAGTCAGTTGATGCGCCGGTTTCTCCTTTTGGAGATTCCAAACCGCAACGGTCGGCTGAAAGACCGGAACGTCCGCAGGGAGATAGACCGCAAGGTGACAGACCTCAGGTTGCTAGACCATACGGAGATCGTCCACAGGGAAGCAGACCATACGGCGACAGACCTCAGGGGAATCGTCCATATGGTGACAGACC
>DAOMHE010000103.1:4594-8262 GCA_035430785.1 Spirochaetota bacterium
GAAGCAGACCATACGGCGACAGACCTCAGGGGAATCGTCCATATGGTGACAGACCACAGGGCGACCGTCCACAGGGAAGCAGACCATATACTCCTGGACAAGGCGGGAACCGTCCGTATACTCCTGGACAGGGCGGAAACAGACCGTATACTCCTGGACAAGGCGGCGGTCAGCGCCGTGAAGGCGGTTTTAACAGAGGCGGATCTTTTGGAAACAGAGGTCCGCGTCCGACAGGCGGAAGACCGCAGGCAAATGAAGGTTTTTCAACTGAACTCGATCAGACAAAGGGCGCTGATAGAGGAAAAAGAAAAGAACGCGATAAAGAAAAAGATATAAAAAAGAGCCGCTTTGCAGAGCTTTCCGCAAAGGAAGCTGCGGAAAAAGCATTCCTCGCAAAAAAGAAAAAAGAACTTCGTGACGCTGAAGTTTCTATTCCTAAGAATATTGATATTACAGAGACCGTTTCGGTAGGTGATCTTGCTAAGAAACTTAATGTTAAGGCAAGTGATGTTATCGCAAAACTCATGAAGCTTGGTTTTATGGCTACAATAAACCAGGTTCTCGATGCCGAGACTGCAGAGATTCTTGCAAGTGAATACGGCACTCAGGTTAAAGTTGTTACTCTTTATGAAGAAACGGTTATCCGTGAGGAAGAAGAGGACAATGCAGTCGATAATATCCACAGACCGCCGGTTGTTGCCGTTATGGGTCATGTCGACCACGGTAAAACCAAGCTTCTTGACGCAATCAGAAGCGCCAATGTAATCGATCAGGAGTTCGGCGGAATTACTCAGCATATAGGAGCTTATCAGGTTGATGTTCATGGTCAGAAGGTAACTTTCTTTGATACACCTGGTCACGCGGCTTTTACTACGATGCGTGCCCGCGGTGCTAAAGTCACCGATATGGTAATTCTTATAGTTGCGGCAAATGACGGTGTAATGCCTCAGACAGTTGAAGCTATCAATCATGCGAAGGACGCTAATGTTCCTATCATAGTTGCTATCAATAAAATAGATCTTCCTGAAGCTAATCCGCAGAAGGTGCGTGAAGCATTGACTGCTTATGAAATCGTTCCTGAAGAATGGGGCGGAAAGAATCTCTTTGTAGAAATCAGTGCTAAGCAGAAAATAAATATCGAAGGACTCCTTGAAGCTGTTCTTATGCAGGCTGAAATCCTTGATCTGAAGGCGAATCCGAATATCCGCGCAAAAGGAACTATTATTGAATCCAAGATAGAGCACGGGCGCGGAACTGTATGTACTGTTCTTATTCAGAACGGTTCACTTAGAGTCGGTGATTTTATTGTTGCAGGTGTCTATTCTGCGAAAGTGCGTGCGATGTTCAATGACAGAGGCGAGGCTATTGAAGTTGCCGGACCTTCTACTCCTGTTGAAATTCTCGGTATTGACGGAATTCCGTCAGCCGGTGATCCTTTTCAGGCAGTTGTCAGCGACAGATACGCGAAACAGATTGGTCAGAAACGTCAGGAACTTAAACGTGCTGAATCTGCTAAACAGTTTAAAAAAGTTACACTTGAATCATTTAACGATATGATCAAAGAGGGTGCGGTTCAGGATCTCAAGATCGTCATTAAGGCGGATGTTGACGGTTCGGTTCAGGCCCTTAAAGACGCTCTTGAAAAACTTTCAACTGATGAAATCAGAGTTAAGGTTATTCATGCGGGAGCAGGCGGAATAAACGAAAGTGACGTTATGCTTGCTTCGGCATCGAATGCAATTGTTATCGGTTATCATGTGCGTCCTCTTCCAAAGATCGCGGATCTTGCCGAAGCTGAAAAAGTTTCGATCAAGATGTACAATATCATTTTTGAAGTAACAGATGATATTAAGAAAGCGATGGAAGGAATGCTTGCGCCGGATATCATTGAAACAATTACAGGTCATGCTGAAGTTAAACAGATATTCAAAGTTTCAAAAATCGGTACTATCGCGGGATGTATTCTCGTCGACGGAAAGATTCAGAGAACAAACAAAGTCAGAGTTATCCGCGAGTCGGTTGTGGTTTTTGACGGAGATCTTAAATCGCTCAAGCGTTTCAAAGATGACGCCAATGAAGTTCTCGGCGGTCAGGAATGCGGTATCGGCGTAAATAATTTCAATGATGTCCGTGTTGATGATACCATTGAGTTCTACAAGCTTACGGAAGTAGCTAAGAAGCTCGGGGTATAAATGGCATCTTATAGAAAAGAAAGGCTTGAAGAGCTGATAAAAAGAATAATCGGCGATCTTCTGATCAAAGGGGTTATAAAAGACCCGAGAATAGGGTTTGCAACTGTTGTGAAGGCGGAACTCAATGATGACCGCACTATCGCAACTGTTCATATATCGGTAATCGGCGGAGCCGATGAAAAAAGAAAGACTATAAAAGGTCTTAATGCCGCTGCAGGGTTTGTAAAATTTCATCTTGGAAAAGAAATGCAGATCAAGACTATTCCCGATGTGAATTTTGTCTATGACGACTCAATCGAAAAAGGTCTTGGTGTTGTAAATCTCATTGACGGACTGGCTAAAGAAAAAACTTCCGACGATGAATGATGTAATTTTATTGATAGACAAACCGGCAGGTATAACGTCTTTTGACGCGATAGCCCGTGTAAGGAAACTTCTGCGGGTTAAAAAAATAGGTCATTCTGGAACTCTCGACAAAGCCGCAGAAGGCTTGATTGTCGCAGCCACCGGGAAAGCAACACGTCTCACGCGTTTCTTTCTTGAAAGCGACAAAAAATACACTGCGGTGATAAAGCTGGGTGAATCGACGGATACGTACGATTCTGACGGTGTTCCGGTCGCCGCTTGTGATACGTCATTTTTAACAGAAGAGATGATCACGGGTGCCCTTCTTTCCATGAAGGGAAAACAGCTGCAGATCCCTCCGCGGTATTCCGCGCTTAAAGTCAACGGGGTTAGAGCTTCCGACCGGGTCAGAAACGGAGAACAAATCGAGTTATCTCCGAGAGCAATAGAAATCTATTCAATCGATATAAAGTCGGTAAATCTTGCCGATATGACAGTCCGCGCAGAGATATTCTGTTCAAAAGGAACGTATATACGTTCGATTGCACGGGATCTCGGTGAAAAACTTTCTGTCGGCGCGCATCTTGCTTTTCTGAGAAGAACTGTATCGGGAAAATTCAGCGTAAATGACGCAATTAAACCCGATGAATTCGGAGAAGCTTTTTCATCAGGGCGTACTTCTTTCATTGTTTCAATGGAAAGCGCCGTTGATTGGATGCCTTCAGTTTCGCTTTCGGCGGAATTATCTGCGAAAGTTAAAAACGGACTGAGAATGCATCCTGAACAGGTTGGATATGCGGGCATGTCCGAATTTGCACTCTTTGATGAGTCTCAAAAACTTATTGCAATTGCCCGAAGGGACGAAAAAGATGGGCTGTTAAGCTATCTTTGCGTTTTTAACTAGCTGCGAAGCGGCAAAAAAATAATTATCAAATACGGGAGTATTTATGACAAGCAAAGCTGAAATCATTACAAAATTCAAAAGACACGAAGGCGACACAGGCTCAGCGGAAGTTCAGATCGCGCTTCTTACTGAAAGAATCAATCACCTTACTGAGCACTTCAAAACTCATGCAAAAGATTTCCATTCAAGAAGAGGTCTCCTCAAGCTTGTTGGTCAGAGAAGAAGAC
>DAOMHE010000104.1:0-8166 GCA_035430785.1 Spirochaetota bacterium
AGTCAAAACTTGATTTCGATAAAATGTCTGAAATTAACAATAATTTGTCTGAAACAAATAAGAATCTGGCTGCAAATGCAAATTATTATGAACAGCAGATTCCTGCAAAAAGTAACATAGAAGATTCAAGGGAATACGCAATTTCTTTCATTAGAAGCGATCCTTTTTCGGCATTGAAAGCGCAGGGGAATATAAATCCGGCAAATTTAAATTCAATCATATAGGAGCAGTCATGCAGGTTTTTGACGGTTTTATCGCGGCAATCGCTTCGGAACTGAAAATCAAGTTTCATAAAACTGAGGAAGGTCATTATTCAACAAAAATTGATTTTGACAACAACAGATCTCAGGAAGTTTTAATCTCTCTTGCAAAAGATGAATCGGGAGACAGAGTTATTCACTATTATTCTGCAATAGCAGGGCTAAAAGAAGATTCTGCCGAGTTGTATAAGTTTGCTCTGAAAATGAACGCCACACTTGAATACGGAGCAATTGCTCTTACAGGAAAATCTCTCATTTTAAGAAGTTCCATGCTGTTAAAAAACTGCGAACCTGAACGTTTCATTAAATCTCTTTTTTATATCGCCGCAAAAGCTGACGAACTTGAAGAAGAGCTTACCGGAAGAGATAAAAACTAAAAAAACATAAAGCATTAATCAATGATGTTTTTCATTTGATTAATGCTTTATCATCAATTACAATCATGTAATGTTAATATTATTAATATCAGCATTATTATCAGTATTCAGCCAAACTCAGCTCTTGGCAATCCAGAGCGATTTTCCTGTCTCTGCAGGAGACTTCTTTTCTCAGAATATATCACTCATAGTATTATTTTTTTGTGCATCTTTAATCCTGAATGTGTGCACAATTATTATTATCATAAAGCAGAAAAAATCAGAGAGAACACTAATTGAAAAAACGAATATTCTCAATGACATTCTCTTAAATGTGCCGCACTACATTTTCTGGAAGGATGTATCCGGAATATACAGGGGATGCAGTAAAAGTTTTGCGGAAATAACCGGACTTGATTCTCCGGAATCAATTATCGGGAAAACAGACAATGAACTCCCGTGGAGAAATGATGACCGTCTGGCCTATATTAAAATGGATGAAGCTGTTATTACCGTCGGAAAACCGATAATCAACATTGAAGAACCTCTCAGAAGTTCAGACGGAAACATATCAACAATTCTGATTTCAAAAATTCCCCTGAAAACTTCAACTGGGAAAATTACCGGAGTTCTTGGTCTTGCTCTGGATATCACTGAAAGAAAAAATCTTGAACAACAGTTGAATCAATCCGAAAAAATGGACATTTTAGCTCAGCTGTCAGGCGGTATTGCCCATGATTTTAACAATATGCTTGGCGGAATAATGGGCAACGCCGACATGCTGTTAACCCAGCTCCCGCAAAATTCACCCTATAAAGACTATGTTAATCTTATTATAGACGGCTCAGAAAAAGCTTCCGAGCTTGTAGGAAAGCTAATGGCTTTTTCACGCAAAACGGATTCCGCAAAGATTAAAACCGACTTGAATGATTCCTTAAAAGACATATCAACAACACTAAGCCGTATTTCGAAAAGCAATATTGCAATCAGCACTAACTTTAAATCTAATACTCCTTTCATCCTTGCCGACTCTCCTTCTTTGCAGAGTATATTTTTAAACATCTGTGTAAATTCAAAAGAAGCCATGACTGAAGGCGGAAGTATTTCAATATCTACAGAAAATGTATATCTCGATGAAACTTATATCAAGACATGTGTTAATAAAGTTACACCGGGAGATTATATCGAGGTTGATATAAGCGACACTGGAAGCGGAATAGACAAAAACATAATAGATAAAATATTTGATCCCTTCTTTTCAACCAAAAGTGATTTTAACCATCAGGGACTCGGACTATCAACAGTTTTCGGAAATGTTAAGAATCTTAACGGCACTATCAATGTCTTCAGTGAAAAAGGAAAAGGTTCATCTTTTCGAATTTATTTCCCTGTGCTTAAAACCGACACTTCTAAATTCTCTGCTGAAAACGACAGTCTTATATACGGCAATGATTGCCTGCTTCTTATAGATGACGAAGATATAATCCGTAAAACCGCCTACGAACAGCTCCTTTATCTGGGTTACAGTACATTAATGTCAGATGAAGGTCTCCGTGGAATAAATATTTACCGTGCAGAAAAACACAGAATTGCTGCCGTAATACTTGACTTAATAATGCCGAACCAGAACGGAATTGATGTTTACAAAAAGCTTCTCGAAATAAATCCGGAAGTAAAAGTTCTGTTTACATCCGGATTTTCAAGGGATGCTTCTCTCGATGAATATCTAATGTCAAAAAACACAGGCTTTATAAAAAAACCTTTTCGGCTGGCGCCTCTCAGCAAAGCAATAGCGAAACTTCTTCAGAAATAAATTATCCAAGGAGAATTGAATACGCAGCATCTTTTGAAATGCCTTCAATCCTTAATATTTTCTTCTTAGATTTCTCTCCTTTTATCACAGAAATTCTGCTTTTAGCAATTTTCAATGTTTCTGAAAACAACCGGATACACTCGGCATTTGCTTTGCCGTCAACTGGCGGAGAATTCAAATATGCCTTTAAACCCGTCTCCGTTTTAACAATTATGCTTTTTGATGATTTCGGCTGAACGCTAACTTCAATAAGTGCAAATTCCATACTTCTGTCATTTAATGAAAGGAATGGCGGAATATCAATACAAAAAAGGCCGCTCATGGCGGCCGTTATACATTACTGGGAAAGTTTGCCGTCCTTAATGACAACATCCTTGCTTCCGCTTACCTTTATTTTAGAACCGGTATCTTTGATTTTAATCTCAGCACCGTCAGGAGCTCCGCCCATCTGAGTTGTGCTTCCGTTAATCGAAGTGTGAGTAGTTCCCACTGTTTTAACTTCGATATCATATTTCTTGGAATCCTTATTTACCAGATTCGCAGAGAAAAGAGACACCGTCATAAGAAAAGCGCAGACCGAAAACAATATTTTCATAAATTCCCCCTTTTGTATATTTATAATGTATCCTCTTAATAAATACAAGAAATTTATGAATATTCTATTCTGATTTCTGCCTGACATATTCATTCACAAAAGAAATTACTTCCGCAATTTCACCTTCTTTAGGAAGAAACTCTGAAAACCTTTCAATAGTTCTTCGCCTTTTAATTGTTCTGAAAGATTCGGAGAAATTTAAATCGAAAACCCAGGCCAGATGAATCAGTTTCATGTCATTATAATTTTTCCGTAAACTATTTGAAATTGTCTTTTTTTGATAAATCAAATCAATAATTTCCGTATTGAATCCGCTTGTATCAGGGAGATCAAGTTCAAGAGCGTCATTTCTCCTTTCAGCACGCGACAAATGATAATTACAAAACAATTCAAGAATATCAATTTTATCTGCATCACGGGTTATGTTAACAAATCTGCGCACATACGGATCTATTTCATCCGGAACATTTTGAAGATTATGAAGCCTGGTGCTGTTGATTACAATCTTTCTGGTTTCAGCATCAACTTCTTCAAGAACATCCGATTTGGAAAGAATTTCATAACCGCATTCGGCGTGGTTAACCGATTTTGAATCAAGAAATGTTTTGAATTTCAGGAACTGATCAAACCTTCCAATATCATGAAAAAGAGCGCAAAGATAGGCAATATTCTTTTCATTATCAGTAAAAGCCTGATGATTGGAAATTCTTTTTGCTATTCCGCATACTCTCATCGAATGATGAAGCTTAAGCAGCATATTTTCTTTGATAAATAAGCAGTCCTGCATATTTTCAGCATAATGCAATTTTTCTTCTACATACTCAAAAAAAGCCTTCCGGCATAAATCAATCTGATTCGACAACATAAAAACTCCCATAAGTACCATTTAAACATTTCTTTTTGATTATTGTTTTATAAGCAATTCTGTAAATTATATTTGACTGAACATTTTAAAATTACATTAATATATTTACTTAAACTGTTTTTCGGAGATATTATGAAACGTTTATTAAAATTATCCGTTCTTCTTATAGCCGCCGCAATATTTTCATCTTGTTTCACCGTTAACGGCGAAGCTAAAAAACGTCCATTGGCTAAAATAGATAAAGTCTCAATTGACTCGGTTTCTCTTTCTTCAATAACTCTCAAAATAGACATGTCCATCAACAATCCTTACATCCTGAGTGTTGATATCAACAAAGCGATAATGGAAACCTATGTTGAGAATGAACGTCTTGTCTACACTGTCAACAATTCGCCGCTGAATATCAGAGGCGGAGAAACTATGAAGACTTCATTCAAAGTTAAGCTTAAATGGGCGGAACTTGACAAAGCTTCTACTAATTATATGGAAAAAGACGATCTCACTGTAAAAATAATAACAGTTGTGGATATCAAACTCCCAGATATTCCCGGCCTTCCCGAGACTGTAATGCTTTCATACACAACTGAAAAAATAATTCCGGCACTGAAACCGGAGGTTTCATTCAAGAATTTCAGCCTTGTTTTTCCTACAAAAGAAGCAGTGTCGAAGGCATTGGTCAAAGCAAAAAAATCTCCGCTTGCACTTGTTCGCATCTTAGGATTATTCGCGGGAAAACAAAATGAAGAAGCAGCAAAAGATTTAACAGATCTGGATCTTATGATATCGCTTAATTTTGATGTCATTATAGAAAATAAATCCAGGGGAAAGGTTAATATCGATTCAATACATTATAATGTAAAATATAACAATATTTCATTTATATCCGGTCAAACGGATCTGCTTCTCAATGAAGGTCAGGTATCAAAAGCAAGGATGGGAAATGATTTCAATACGAGGTCTTTTCATAAAGCTCTGATTTCTCTTTTCGACGAAAAAAAAAGAGACTTCAAGGTTGAAGGATATGCAATAATGATATTTCCGCCGGAAATATCAAAGGAGCCTGTCAGACTCAATTTCGGAAAGGATTAATTCTACTGCTTCTTTAAGGGATGGCATTATCGGATACTCTGTGATCTCATCCCTGTGACTCTCTCCATGACCTGTAAGAACATAAATTCCATGCCCGCCGAAATTGCGCGCGAATTCTGCATCAGACTTATGGTCACCTATCATATATGATTTCGATAAATCAATTCCGTATTTATCACGCGCGATATACGCGAAGTGCGGCGAAGGTTTTCTGCAGTCACAGTTTTCACCGAAATCATGCGGACAGACAAACAATTCACGGATTATAATATCATTATCCGAAAGAGTTCTTAGGACATAATCATTAACATCTTTAACCTGTTCGGCAGTTGTAATTCCCTTACCTATTCCGCTCTGATTCGTTACTATAAACAATTCAAAATGATTCTGAAGTTTTTTAAGCGATTCAAAAGTAAAATCATAAAAGCGAACTTCTGCGATGTCGGCGATGAAACCTCTATCTTCAATCAAAAGACCGTCGCGGTCTAGAAATACAGCCGGACGCTGATCATTTTTTGCCATAAATCTCTTCAGGATCCTTTATTCGTTTTTGATTAATCTCAACAGCACCGTTTTTTATCGAACGGAAAAAACAGCTCTTATATCCTTCATGACACGCTGCTCCGCCGTTCTGTTCGACAAGCAGAAGAACAGTATCAAGATCACAATCTACCATTATCTCTATGACGCGCTGAGTGTGCCCCGATGATTCGCCCTTCATCCAAATCTTATTACGCGATCTGCTGAAATAGCATGCGTAACCTTTTTCAAGAGTCAGATTCCAGGCTTCTTCATTCATATAAGCAAGCATCAGAACTTCACGGGTTTGGTAATCCTGTGCAATCACAGGGATCATTCCTGTTTTAGTAAAATCCGGTTTCATCATTCCCCCTTATAAAGAGGACTGATGCTCCTGAGAAAAGCAACAGTTTCCTTTAATTTCTCTACAACATAATCAGATTCTTCCATCGTATTTTCTCTTCCAAAGCTGAAACGGATAGAACCATGAGCCCTTTCCTTATCGTCGGATAAAGCCATTATAACATGAGAAGGATCAAGTGACCCGGTCGAACACGCGCTTCCCGTAGATACTGAAATTCCGTGAAGATCAAGACGAAGAAGAATGGATTCGCCTTCAATAAATTTAAAAGTTATGTTTGATGTAGAAACTTTTCTCTTTGCATTCTTTCCATTGATAATTATATGCGGAATCTCTTTCTGAACACGGTCTTCAAAATGATCACGGATCTTTTCTTCTCTCTCATGGTTTTGTTTCATTTCTTTTGACAATGCAGAACATGCCGCGCCGAAAGCCGCGATGCCAATTGTGTTTTCAGTACCCGCGCGAAATCCGCCCTCCTGATGACCGCCGTGAATCAAAGGTGTAAGTTCTTTTTTTCTTTTACTGAAATTTTTAACATAGAGAAGTCCGATTCCTTTCGGAGCATACATCTTATGAGCAGAAATAGAAGCAGAATCAAAAGGCAGATCTTTAAAAGAAATCGGGATACTGCCTGCCGCCTGAACAGCATCTACATGGAAAAATATGTTTTTTTCTTTCGTAAGATTTCCTATTTCTTCAACAGGCTGAACAGTTCCAATTTCATTGTTGACCCACATCACCGAAATTAAAACAGTCTCTTTTCGAATAAGATTCTTAATAGTATCAACTTCAACCACACCATCTTCGTTTACAGGAGCAAGAGAAAGGTCGAAGCCATTGCTCTCCATATATTTCGCCGTCTCAAGAATTGCCGGATGCTCAATTGCAGAAATAATCATATGAGGCTTAAAATCATATTTCTTATTCAGAAAAGATTTCAATATTATGTTATTCGACTCGGAAGCGCATGAAGTAATAATCATGTCTTCTCTCGGACATCCGAAAAATTCCGCAATAGATTTTACCGCTGCATCAATTTTAACTTTTGCATCTCTTCCTGTCTCATGAAGAGAACTCGGATTTCCATAGTATGGAAGATAATCCGAAACAGCTTTAATAACATCGGGATGCAGAGCCGTGGTAGCATTATTATCCAGATAGACTCTCATGTTACGCCTCTTTTTCAGGATTATATGTTTTCTCTGAATAATATCTCTTCACATAATTCGCCTGAATCTGTTTTGCGTTTTCCTGACATTTACCGCAGACAGTGCCGATCTTCGTTCTTTCCTGAAGCGTTTCCCAGTTAGTCGCGCCTTCAAGAACTTCCATACGGATATCTTCTTCAGAAACATTGAGACATTGACAGACAATCGGAGACTCTGCCTTCTTTATAGGATTGGTCAGATTATTCTTTGTGTAGTAATCGTCTATTGCAGCCTGAAGCGCTTTGTCACCGAGAACCGAACAGTGAATCTTGTTTGCAGGTAGACCGCCGAGATATGCAATTATTTGTTCAGGAGTAACTTTATATGCATCGTCAAGCTTCATTCCGCCGTTTTCAAGAACCAGTTCAGAAAGCGCGGAAGTAGATGCGATCGCTGAAGCGCAACCGAAGGTCTTCCATTTAAAGTCGGCAATTCTTCCGTCTTTTACTTTGATTAAAACCATCATCATGTCACCGCACGCAGGTGAGCCGACCGAACCTTCACCATCAGCATGATAATCTTCAGGCGCACCTGCAAGCATGTTCTTAGGCGTCATAAAATGCTTCTTTACGTTTTCGTTATATGCCCAGTTTGTATCCATTTTTTCTCCTATTTTGAGCAGATGCTCTTTAGTGTTATTTTTTCGAACGATTCCTTAACTTTACTATTCAAGTTACGCCAGAGTTCATGAGTGAAACATTCTCCCGAAGCCGAACAGTCATGTGTATCAACACATTCTGCAATTTTAAAAGAACCCTCAAGAGTCTCGATTATCTCAAGAAGATTAACCGAACCGGAATTCTTTGCGAGAACAAAGCCTCCGCCCTTACCCTGAGTGCTCTCAAGAATACCCGATCTCTTGAGCTTATTGAAAATATTCTCAAGATATCTTTCGGAAATTTTTTGGCGTGCGGCAATCTCCTTAATAGAAACGGGATTACCTTCACCGTTTACCGAAAGATCAATCAAAGCTCTGATAGCATATCTGGACTGAGCTGAAAGCTTCACTTTTACCTCTGAGGACAAGATAGCGTAATAACGATTATTGGCAAGAAAAATATCACTAATTTCGTGATGTTTAACAAGATGGTTACATT
>DAOMHE010000105.1:0-8128 GCA_035430785.1 Spirochaetota bacterium
CATGAAAAAACGAAAAGACGTATCACTGTCTTCCTATATAAATTACGACTATGGGATTATTCGTCTCGGGGAGAGCAACAGAAACAACGCTATAAAAACATTGCTTCATACATCACAACACTTTATAAAAAACATAGATCAAAATTACGTTGAAAAAGCTCTTATTAATCGAGAAGAAGAATATTCAACAGCAATCGGCGACGGTATTGCAATACCTCATGCACGGATAGAATCAATAAGCGATCCTGTGCTTTTAACGGGATTATCCGGCAAGGGAATAGAATGGAATGCACCGGATGGAAAACCGGTAAACATAGTATTTCTTCTTTTATCGCCGGCATCATCAAATGATCTGCATATTGAAATTATTTCTAAATTATCAAAACTTATGCAAAAAAGTGAAAATAGAAATCTTCTAATAAACTCTTCCAGTGTTAAACATCTTTCAGAAAGAATAAAACAATTGTTTTAATAAACCTTTTTATATAATCACATGTTTTATGCATCAGCATCTTTTAAAGTCATCATCGATTCGGATAATATCATCCTCTCCGACATATTCTCCCACTTGAGTTTCAATAATCACCAAATCAATTTTTCCTTCATTTGAAAGCCTGTGATTAACTCCAATCGGGATATAAATAGATTCATTCTTACATATGACCTTATCCTCACCGCCCGAATGAACATTTGCAGTTCCTGAAACTACAACCCAGTGTTCGCTTCTGTGAAGATGTTTTTGAAGAGAAATTCTTTTGCCTGGTTTAATTACAATTTTTTTAATCTTAAACCGCTCACTTTCTTCAAGAACCGTATAAGTGCCCCACGGACGGTGAACTGTTGAATGAAGTATGGTAAGCTCTTTATCCTGAGGAGTTGAAGCCTGAAGCTGATTAACTACTTCTTTGACATCCTGAGAAAATCCTTTTTTCATAATACAAAGAGCATCCGAAGTATCAACAATGATTAAATCATCTACTCCGATTAAAGACATTTTTCTGCTTCCGGAAAAAACAAGATTATTTTTTGATTTAATGGAAATAACCTCTCCATCAAATGAATTTCCATTTTCATCTTTATCTTTAATATCGGAAATCGAATCAAAACTGCCCATATCAGTCCATCCGATATCACTGGCAACCACACTTACTTTAGAAGATTTTTCCATAACTGCATAATCAATACTGTTCGAAGGTATTTCCTTCATTAAATTATGTTGTATTCTAATTATTCGGTTATTTTTTTGTTCTATATCTGCCGATTCAAAAGCTTCTTTGGATTTAGCATAGATATCAGGTGAATACGTTTTTAATTCTTCAAGAAAAACACCAGCTTTGAAAACAAACATTCCGCTGTTCCAATAATATGATTGAGCAGCGATATACTTTTCAGCAGTTATTCTGTCAGGTTTCTCTCTGAAAGACAATGCTTTATATAGAGAATCAGTACTATCTATACAATCATTTGAAGCTTCGATATATCCGTATCCCGTTTCAGGATAATCAGCTGTAATTCCGAATGTCACAAGATTTCCTTTTTCAGCATTCTGACGGGCAATATGAACTTTTTCGGTATATATTTCAGTTTTTCTAATTAAGTGATCAGAAGGAGTAACAAATACTATTTCTTCCGGATCAAAAGAGAAGCAGGCAAGAGCAATTGCCGGAGCAGTATTTCTGCCTACAGGTTCGAGAAGATACGTTACATCATTTACTTTGAGTTTAAGTTCATCTAATTGATGAGAAGCGATAAACTGATGATCAGAATTCGTAACAATGCAAAATTTTTCGCACATTCCTGAATTTCTTAATACAGTTTCCTGAAACAATGATGTTTCTCCAGTGATATCAACAAACTGTTTTGGAAACATCTGGCGTGATAAAGGCCATAGTCTTGTTCCGCTTCCGCCGCAAAGAATTATGTTTATCATTATATTCCTCTCTGTTTTATCTGATTATTTACCGCCAGTCTAATGTCAAGTGCGATTGCTAATCAAAAATTACAATTATGTCTCTAAAAATGGATAACTATGCAGTTTTTAAAGAAAACATAAAATACACTCTTATATTTTCGTTATATTAATTGAGGTAACACCAATGAAAGCACGAACAACAGCAAATATCGAATTATCGTCTTTTAAACTCTTAAATGAAGCTTGTATAATCAGAAAGACGACAATTTCCAAGCTCATTTCAACAATTATGAATGATATAATAACATCATATTGCTTTAATGATAAATTGGCTTCTATTGGAACAATTAAATACCAAGTTAAAAACATAGAATATAAGCAAATTCACTTCACCTTAAACCTTGATTTATATGAATCAGGGATAGAATTAAGAAAACTTAATAAGCTATCATTATCTTTTTTGATAAATGATGCTATTAAAAAAGTTCTTGGACAGACTATTTCCGAAAGAAACAATTTTTCTTCGAAGTCTCAAGCTTTATTTGATATCTTCAAATTACTGGATAACTATGACATTAAATATCGGATTCTATCAAAATCTAATCAAAATAAATCCTGTTTTGAACTTAAAATCAAAATACATTACAGAAAGAAGGAAGATTTAACAATTCGAAGCATCTAAATTATTGACATGTTTGAACCATTACGGATTTATAGGAAAAGTCTGATCTGGAGGAAAAATGGAATCCGTAGAAAAAAAATCACTTAATTTCATCGAACAAATTATTGAAAAAGAACTTTCAGCTAATCCTGAAAAAAAAATATTTACCAGATTCCCGCCGGAACCTAATGGATATCTTCACATCGGACATGCAAAATCAATATGTCTCAACTTCGGCCTGGCTAATAAATACGGAGGAAAATGCAATCTCCGCTTTGACGATACCAATCCTGCAAAAGAAGATACAGAATATGTCAATTCAATCATGGATGATATTAAGTGGCTCGGGTTCGAATGGAACGGCGAACCCCGCTATGCATCCGATTACTTCGAACAGCTTTATTCCTGGGGAGAATTACTTATTAAGAAAAACAAGGCTTATGTCTGCGATATGAGTGCAGACGAAGTTGCTCAAAGCAGAGGAACTCCAACTGTACCCGGCAAAGAATCTCCTTATAGAAACCGCTCAATAGAAGAAAACCTCGAACTGTTTTCAAAGATGAAAGACGGCGGATTCCCGGACGGAACAAAAACTTTACGCGCTAAAACCGATATGTCAACACCAAACATGCAGATGCGCGATCCTGTTCTTTACAGAATACTGCGCTCTCATCATCACCGTACAGGCGACAAATGGTGCATCTATCCAATGTATGATTTCGCGCACGGACAAAGCGATTTCATAGAAGGTATCACACATTCAATATGTACTCTTGAATTTGAAATTCACAGACCTCTTTATGACTGGTTTCTCGATCAGATATGTGAAGAAGATCAAATCAGACCACGACAGATAGAATTTGCAAGATTAAACCTCACATACACCGTAATGAGCAAGCGCATACTTCTCGATCTTGTTAAAAGCAAAACTGTTTCTGGATGGGATGACCCGAGAATGCCGACCATTTGCGGAATAAGGAGAAGAGGATATACTTCCGAAGCCGTACGCACATTTGCTGAAAAAATCGGTGTTTCAAAAACCGATAGTACTGTTGATTTTGCTTTTCTCGAACATTGTGTCCGTGAAGATCTCAACAAAAAAGCTAAAAGGGTAATGGCTGTACTGAATCCGCTTAAACTTACTATTAAAAACTATCCCGAAAATCAAACAGAAGAAATTGAACTCATCAATAATCCGGAAGATGAAACAGCTGGGAAAAGAAAAGTTCCATTTTCCAAAACTCTTTACATTGAAAGAGAAGATTTCGCTGAAGTTCCACCACCAAAATACCACAGACTATTCCCCGGAAACGAAGTGCGTCTCAGAGGTACATATTTTGTTAAATGTACCGATTTCATAAAAGATTCATCCGGCAACATTACCGAAATCATTTGCGAATATGATCCTCAAACTAAAACAGGATATTCTCCGGACGGAAGAAAAGTGAAAGGCACAATTCACTGGGTATCGGCTGACCAGGCTCTTCAAATTGAAACAAGACTTTACGACAAACTATTTTTAAAAGAAAACCCTTTCGATACCGAAGAGGGAAAAGATTATAAAACAAACATCAACCCGGATTCACTTAAAGTAATAAAAGCTTATATTGAACCAACTGTTTCAGGCTGCGCTTCTTCAGAATCTTATCAGTTCGAGAGACATGGATATTTCTGTGTTGACTATGACAGTACCCCGGAAAAAATAGTTTTCAATAAAACCGTCAGCCTGAAAGATAGTTTTAATAAGATTAACAAGTAGTCCGTTTGGACTATTTTTAATCTTGACTAAATCCGTACTTTGCCTGATTATATTCGGCATGTGATTTTTTGAGGTTAAGCTGTGATTTTGATTGAATCTCTTTTTCCTGATACGATAGTTACTGACTATAAACCTTCGAACAGATGGGATATTATCAAATATTTGGTAAATCTTCTTGTTAAAAACGGACAGCTTTCCGCTGAACTTGCCGATTCCATAACAAAGGCACTTGTTGAACGCGAAAAATCAATGAGCACCGGCATAGGAAAAGGAATCGCAATTCCGCATTGTGTTATAGATCAGATCGAAGAGCCTAAAATAGCAATGGCTATTCTTCCTAAAGGCATCAATTTCGAAGCAATAGATGACGAACCCGTACAGATTATTATTCTTCTTCTCTCCCCTAAATCCAAAATGCAGCTTCATGTAAAAAACCTTGCAGCAATAGCTAAATTCATGAACAATGATCAGCTTAAAGACAAATTGATTTCTCTTAAAGACTCCTCCGAAATTAAAAAGTTCATTACCGACAATTGTGCAAATGTCAAGTGAAGACGACATACTATCTCCATGCAAAACAAAAGAAGATGACGAAGAGAGAAATCTCAGACCTCAGCTTCTTGATCAGTTCATTGGACAAAATGGCATTGTTGAAAATCTAAAAGTTTTCATTAAATCTGCATTAATGAGAAAAATCCCGCTTGATCATGTTTTACTAGCAGGGCCTCCGGGACTTGGGAAAACAACTCTTGCTTTTATAATCGCCAGAGAAATGGGTGTAAACATCAAGTCGACGTCAGCGCCTGTTATAGAAAAAGCCGGAGATCTGGCATCAATTCTTACCGCGCTTGAGCCTAATGATATCCTGTTCATCGATGAAATTCACCGTCTTTCACCTGCAATTGAAGAGATTCTTTATCCTGCCATGGAAGATCGAACAATTGACATTCTTATTGGTCAGGGAGTCGGAACAAAATCCGTCAAACTCAGCATTTCTCCATTTACCCTGATAGGCGCTACAACACGTACAGGACTTTTAACAAGCGCTCTCCGTGATAGATTCGGAATTCCCTGCAAACTTAACTACTACGAAGATCCTGAACTAAAAACAATTGCACTCAGATCTTCATCAATACTCGGCTATACACTAACCGATTCAGCATCAGACGAAATTGCAAAAAGATCACGCAGAACACCGCGAATAGTAAACCGCCTGGTCAGAAGAGTTTCGGATTTCGCAATCGTCAAAGGCGAATCAGAGATTTCTCACGAAACAGCAAAATATGCTCTTACTCAGCTCGGAATAGATGAAGCCGGTCTCGATGAAATGGATAGAAAAATTTTGTCTGTTATAATCGATCATTATGACGGCGGTCCGGTAGGAGTAAAAACTATTGCTATCAGTGTAGGTGAAGAAACTGATACTATAGAAGAATATTATGAACCTTTTCTTGTTCAATCCGGTCTTCTCAAAAGAACTTCACGCGGAAGAATGGCAACAAAACTCGCTTATGCCCATCTTAACAGGAATTTCATCAGAGATGATCAACCTGAAATCTGGAATTCTTGAAATATTGCACTATTTTTTCAACAGATAAAAACAATTATCGAAATTTCGCTTGATTTTCTTAACGGCTGTTTTCTTATGTCCGTCATGAACTTAACATTCTAACACCTTCCGAATTAACCCATTCGTATCAGACAAATCTTTCGCGCCTGAATTGCGTTCACTCAGCGTATTCAGACATCACCGGCATCAGCCACGTAGACTCACGGGGAAATTTATGACTCAGGAAAATTCCGAGCAACTCGAAATTCAAGAACTTCACGTAATTGTAGAAAGCACGCACGCTCCTCTTGGAGACAAAAAACACCGCGGTGGAATGAAAGAAATGCTTTCAATCGCAATACCTATGATGATTTCACTTTCATTCGATTCAGTAATGACATTTGTAGACAGACTATTTCTATCCAGAATAGGATCAGAACAGATGAATGCCGCAATGGTCGGAGGTTTAGCGAGCTTCGCCTCCGCTACATTTTTCTTTGGTCTAATCGGATATTCGACAGCGATGGTAGCCCAGAGATTCGGTTCAGGGAAAAAAAATGAAACAGGAGCAATAACATCACATGCGTTCATTTTAGCTCTGATCGCCTGGCCTACTCTTATTTTACTCAGACCTGTAATGCATCTGATTTTTAGAAAATCAGGAATTGATCCGATTCAGCTTGAACCGCAGATCCTTTATTTCGACATGCTTATATTCGCCTCAATGATACCTTTATTAAGACATTCACTGTCTTCTTTTTTTTCTGGTATCGGCGAAACTAAAATAATAATGAAAGCTTCAATAACAGGAGTATTGGTTAATTTTGTATTAAACTATATCCTGATATTCGGACATTTCGGTTTCCCTGCAATGGGAATCAAAGGTGCGGCGATAGGAACAATAATTGGCGGAGTTTGCTCAGTTCTAATACTTTTGTTTGAATTTTTAAAGAAAACAAGAAGACTGAATTTTGGAACTTCATTCAGAATAAGGTTTCAGAAAAATATATTCAAAGATCTGGTCAAACTTGGCACACCTATGGGCGGCGAAATGTTTTTAAACATGATAGCCTTTCAGGGAATGATTATGCTTTTTCATTCCAGAGGTCTTGCCGTAGCAACCGCTTCAACCATAATGTTCAACTGGGACATGGTCACATTCGTTCCGCTAATGGGAATTGAAACAGGAGTAACTAGTCTTGTCGGAAGATATGTCGGAGCAAAAGACATTCACGCAATCAAACGTTCCATCTTTTCCGGACTCAGAGTCGGATGGATTTTTACAGCTTTTGTATTCCTGGCTTTTCTCGTTTTTCCGGATGTTCTTGTAAACTTTTTCAGACCTGATCCGGTAGATCAGATATTTCTCGATTCATTTGATCTTGCAGTATTTATGATAAAAGTTGCGTCAATTTACATAACTATTGAAGCGTTTATGGTAGTTTTTGCAGGCGCGCTCAGAGGTTCAGGCGATACTTTCTGGACAATGGGAGCAATGGCAGTAATTCACTGGACTCTAGTTGGTATTTTATACGTACTTCTTATCAAACTGAATCTTGGCGGCGAAACAGCATGGCTGGCACTGGTTATTATGTTTATGCTTTTTCCCGCCGTTCTTTATCTTAGATGGAGATCGGGAAAATGGAAAAAAGCTGTATTTGACAAATAATCAGAATTTTATAATAAGTTTGATCTGATTATTCTTAAAACAGCTTCTTATTCAATTAATTTTCAAATAGCAGTCTGATAAAATACAGACTGCTATTTTAGTTTCTTGATTACTTTAACAAATGCATCTATTTTTTCACGGGATATATCAGAATCTAATTCAGAATCTCGCAAATCAAGTGTGTCATTTAAAGCTTTTCCAGAAGAAACGTCTTTCAAATCAAGCAATGCCGCAGTTGAAGGCTTGGCGCCTCCTCTTGTCATAAAAAAAGCAACTTTCCTGATTTTATCAATATTCTGCATCAAATAAGTTCTGGATGCTGGAGCTACGCTATTAAAACCCCAAAGAGGTCCTCCGACAAGAACAACGTCATACTTTGAAGGATCATGCTTAATTTTTTCAATTTCGGTAGGAATTTTTTTCATTCCGTCTCTTCCTCCGAAAATCCATCCCAGAATGCCGGTTCTTTTCTTTTTATCAATCAGCACTTCTAATTCAGCATCAAGTTTACTCGAAAGTTTTTCAGCCAGTCTTTTGGTTACACCGGTTTTTGAGTAATACGCGATTAGTATTTTCAT
>DAOMHE010000106.1:0-7900 GCA_035430785.1 Spirochaetota bacterium
TTGACGGCCATGCGTATCTGACAAATCCCTGTTTTTCGGCAGAAGTTGCTTTTTCAAGAAATTCGTCGAATATCTTCAATCCGTTTTTATCCTGAAACGCTGATTGATCTTTGCCTTCCATCTGAGGATTCGCGGGATGCATCAGCATAATTTTCTGAAAATTATTAATCCAGACATAGTCTGCAAAATTGTCGCCGTAACGCATTGCACGGACGGCATTCATGGTTTGTGATTTCGCTTCTTCTTCGGTCATGACACCTGAAAGTGCAAGTTTGCGGAAAGATTCCGCTATGCCGATTGAAGTCTGTACTACGCTCTTGATTGTTTCTTTTTTTTTCTCTATTATAAATGATTCAACTTTCGGCATCAGGTAAAAGAAAATTACAGCAGTGAAGGAGATGATTATTATAATACCAAGGAAAATTATTTTTTTCTTTATTGAGATATTGTTGGTGCCGAAACGCATTGGAATCCTCCGGTGCAAGCAATGCAATATAATCGGAAAAGAGATAATTTTTCTTAAAATGAAGTATATCATATTGTAAAAAAAAATAAAGAAAAAAAGGTTCTTAGTTTATAAAGTTGACTTTTTCAAATAAGTCCATGATCTTCAGCTGGGCTGGAAGTAAATGAATTGAAAAAATAATACTGCTGTTTTAGATTATGACGGGTTTTATCGGAGGCTGCTATGTTCGGTGAATTTCTTATCAGAAAAGGCAAAATCGGACCGGAAGAGCTTGAAAAAGGGCTTGCCACACAACGGGATTTGAATCTTCCTATCGGAGAGACGCTTGTTCAGCTCGGATTCATCGAAATGGGTGAACTTGACATGCTTGTTTCGGAATTTATAGCTCACAAAGCCGATGAGCTGATCGGTGATGATTCTATTTGGGAAGAAAAATAATTATTGTGAATAAATTTTATCAATGCCTTATCTGCCTGCTGTGTCTTGCTTTGACTGCCGCGTGTTCCAACGCGGACAGGAATCCGGATGATTTTGTCGTTCAAATTTCTGCGGATCCGGACACCATGAATCCCATTTTGTCGAAAGATTCAATATCTTCAAGCATAGCATCTTATATGTTTGATTCGCTTCTTGACCGTGATAAGGATACTCTCGAGATGATTCCGGAGCTTGCGGAAAAGTATGAGATTTCGCAGGATGGTTTAGTTTACAGGTATTATCTTCGAAAAGACGCGAAATGGAGTGACGGGAGTCCGTTTACGGCAGATGATGTTGTGTTTTCATTTGAAACTATTATGAATCCGAAAACAGCCTGTGCACATCTTAAAGTCTATTATGCAGATATTAAATCAGTTAAGGCTGTTACGCCGCATATCGTGGAATATGTTTTCTCAAAACGATATTTCAAAGCTCTTGAAGTTTCTTCTTCCATGCCTGTTCTTTCAAGAAAACAGTTCGGTGACGGAGCTGATTTTAATACTCATAAAGAAAACCGCATGCCGATGGGTACTGGTCCGTATCTTTTAAAAAGATGGGATACAGGCCGCAGACTTGTTCTTATTCGGAATCCGTATTATTACGGAAAGAAGCCGCCATTCTCGGAAATTATTTTTAAAATCATTCCAGATAACAGCATTGCCTTTCAATTACTTAAAAAGGGTGAAGTTGATATAATAAATCTTCGTCCTATACAATGGAAGAGACAGACTGATTCTGAGAAATTTAATAAAAATTTTTATAAAATAAAATATTTTCAACCGAATTACAGGTATATAGCATGGAATCATAAGAAAGATTTTTTTGCAGATAAAGAAATGCGAAAGGCTCTAACGATGCTTATAAACCGCCAGCAGATAATCGACAAACTTCTTTTTGGTCAGGCCGTTGAAGTTACTGCTTCATTTTACGTTAAGGGCCCGGATTATGATTCGTCTTTACAGCCGTATCCTTATGATCCCGAAAAGGCAAAAAAGATTTTTGAATCGAAGGGCTGGAAGGATACCGATGGTGACGGAATACTTGATAAGAACGGTAAAAAGTTTTCTTTTTCGTTTATGTATGCCGCGCACAGCAAAATGAGTGAACGTTTTGCAACTATTATGAAAGAAGACTTTAAGAAAAGCGGAATTGAAGTTGGAATCGAAAGACTCGAATGGGGATCTTTTCTTAAAAGAGTGGACGAAAGAAACTTTGATGCACTTATTCTCGGATGGAGTATGCCTTTTGAATCTGATCTTTACCAGGTCTGGCATTCGTCTCAGATAAAAGACGGCAGCAATCATATTTCTTATTCTAATCCCGAGCTTGACAGGCTGATTGAAACGGTTAGACTTGAGCTTGATTACAAAAAGCGAACAGAAATTTACAGAAAAATTCACCGTATAATGTATGAGGATCAGCCGTATACATTTCTTTTTTGTGAAGCGACACTTGTTGTTCTCAGCAGAAGATTCGATAATGTGAAGGTTCACAAGACCGGGCTTGATTACCGCGAATGGGTTATCAGACGTGATTAAATATATTTCAAGAAGACTTCTTCTGATGATTCCTACATTGATAGGAATTACTTTTATAACATATTCTCTTGTCAGGCTTTCCTCCGATAATTACAGCCGCAATATGTCTGAGAACATGAGTGAGCAGACTGCAGCCGGGAGAAACAGCGCCATTTATAAAGAGGAGATGAAGCTTTTCGGTCTTGATAAACCAATACCGATCGGTTATTTGAACTGGATAAAGAAAGCGGCTGTTCTCGATTTCGGCAATTCTCGTAAAGACGGAAGAAAGGTGACTCAGCGTATCGTTGAAGTTCTTCCGAATACAATAATGCTGAATCTTTATTCCGTATTCTTAATCTATATTTTTTCAGTGTGTGCAGGGCTTTATCTTGCGGTAAAGCGCGGTACTAAAATTGATCAGATATCATCCGTAGTTTTTTTTATTATTTACTCGATACCGACATTCTGGCTCGCGCTTACAATGCTTACTTTTTTTGCTGGCGGCGAGTATCTTAATCTGTTTCCGCTTGAAGGAATAATAACAAGCGGTTTTGAAGAGAAATCGGTAATTGAACGTTTTTTCAACATCGCTTGGCATTTGACATTGCCTGCAGTTTCGCTTTCAATCGGTGAGATTATCTTTTTAACACAGTTCATACGCTCTAATACTCTCGAAGTTCTGAATAAGCAGTTCATAATTTCAGCGCGGGCAAAAGGTCTGCCTGAAAAAAGAGTGATATTTGTACATGCGTTTAGAAATTCAATGATTCCGCTTGTAACAATGATAGGAATGCTCATTCCTTCTCTTTTCGGAGGCAGTGTTATTATTGAATCAATATATTCACTTCCTGGTCTCGGTATGATGGTGTTTGAAGCTTTTCTTTCACGTGATCTTCCTGTGATTATGGCAATTACCATGTTTTCCGCAGTTTTAACTTTGCTCGGAATATTGTTTTCAGATATTCTTTACAGTGTTGTAAATCCGAAAATTAGGGTCAGCTGATTATGAAAATTCCGTACAAAAAAATTCCGGTTTATTATGCCGTTGCTGTTTTATTTTCTTTTGTTTTTGTTTCAATTTTTGCTCCCTTGATTGCGAACAGCCGTCCTCTTGTTTATGCAGATAAAGGTAAAATAACTTTTCCTGCTCTTTTTGATTATTCCGAATACAATAATTTTGATTTTAAAAATGCGCCGGGATTCAAGATATTTCCGCCGGTTAAATATAACTATTCCGAGTACGATCTGGACTCGGTCGTTGCTCCGCCTTCAGCGGATCATTATTTCGGAACTGATGAACAGGGTCGCGATATCGCAGCGCGTATGATTTACGGAACACGGAACTCTTTTATAGTGAGTCTGATAGCTGTAATAATTTATCTTTCTATCGGAATTGTCGCGGGTTCTTTTGCCGGATATTTCGGCGGCATTGTTGATATAATTCTTTCGAGGATAATTGAAGTTGTGATATGTTTTCCTGTTCTGTTTTTTATTCTCGCATTAACAGCGATTTTTACTCCGGGCCTTATTACGATTATGGTTGTTATCGGTCTGACAGGATGGACATCAACAGCGAGAGTCGTCAGAGGTGAATTTTTTAAGATAAAAAACAGCGGCTATGTTCTTGCGGCGCGGGCGGCAGGCGCGGGCGATTTCAGAATCATATTCAGGCATATTCTCCCTAACGCGCTTCCTCCTGTTATAGTTATCGCGGTGTTCGGCCTTGCTTCAGCAGTTTTAATCGAATCTTCGCTAAGCTTTTTAGGTTTCGGAGTACAGCCTCCTTCTCCAAGCTGGGGTGATATTTTAAGTCAGTCGCGCGATTTTTTTGATTTTGCATGGTGGCTTATGTTTATACCGGGCGGCGCAATATTTGCTGTAATAAGTTCGTATAATATACTCGGAAGATATCTTCAGAACCGTTATGAAAGCAATTCTCGTTAGTTTATTATTATTGTGCTCGTGCAGTACTTATCTGTTTAATGAAGAAACAGCTTTTGAGGAATTTCCGTCGGAAAGCGATGTAGCCGGATGGGAAAAAGCAGATATCAGTGAATTTCATACTGCAAGCATTAAAGCGCACAGAGCGGAATATGTTTCAATCAATAACGGATCTCATGTCACGTGCACCGTTTATTACTCTTCAAAAACAGGCAGTCTCATCAATCTGTTTTCTTTTCAGGATTCGTCATGTTTTGTAAATAATTCTGAAATGATAGTTGTTTCGTCATCAAAACATGCAAATATTTTATATTCAGGCAGAATGATTGAAATAAAATCTGAACAAGATGTTTCTGCTGTTGAAATATTTGAGAAATACTATTTATCAGATAAGAGAAAATCCGCCCTCCCGGAAATTTTAAATCTTTTTGACTTCAATCATCAAGTGAGATACAATGAAGAGCCTTTAATTTTGGGCGGTAAACTTTCCATTTATGAAGGTGTTCCGGCGTTTGAACAGGGCAGGCATTTTTTTGCAGCAGATGCAATGAGCCGGGATACAGCAGATGCTGTATCAACCTTTCTTTTAAAACGAAGTGATGTTTTAACTGAAAGCCTGAATGAATTACGGGTGTTTTTTGTTAAGAAGGAAAAGAATTATGATGTTGTTTCCGTTAAAGGAAAATATATTTTCGGGTTTTATAACATTGAAAAAATTCAAGAGGGTAAATTACTTATTGAAAAAACCGGTAAGTTTATAGATGAAAAAGGAAAATGATTCAAAAGATCTATTTTCACTGAATAATCTTATGGATAGTCTTCATTCCGAATTTGAATTGAGACAGTCCCCGTTTCTTAATGTTCTTTTTCATAATATTGATTTGCTGATTTATAATTCCGACAAATGGTTTAAGGATGATGTGCCGCCGGAGTTTTCCGAAGTAATTAATTCACTCGTTCATCTTTCCGCGCTGTGTCTTGAGAAAATTGATTCTTTTATTGAATATTCATCTGATAATCCACGTAACAGTTTTATTCCGGATGATATTATACGTTCGGTTGCGGGTTCCTTCCGCGAAATTTCCAAGGTTACATCTTTCTCGCTTGATTCCAAAGGAGATACTTCAATAAATGTTTCCCCGGTGCTTTTTAAGGATGCTTTAGTAAACTTATTTCTTGTTGTTTTTCCGTATATAACCGGGAAAACTGATGTTAAAGTTGCGATAAAAGGCGGTGTTTCAGAAGTTGATATATCATTTGCTTTTTGCGGAATTTTGCCGGACATGCCGGATCTGGGCAAAATGATGAAATTATTTTATACAGTCAAACATAAGGATAGTTTCAGGATACTTGCCGGGTTTAGTCTTCCTGTAGAAAATTTCAGAAGAATTGGCGGCATTACCAAAATAGAAAGAGAAGAGGATGATTTACTTATATCAATAAAGTTTTCATCGTCAGGCTTTATTGAAACTGTAGAAAACATCAGAAAAGATTATTCTAAATCGGAAGATCCTCAAAAAGAAGGCAATGTTTATGTATGCATCAGTGATAGGGTTGCTGAAATGTTTCTGCATGATAATTTATCCGATATCGGATACAATGTAGTTCCGGCAAAACCCGAAACTGTTACGGCGCTTGGTTTGATGCCTCAAGACAGAGCATTGATTATTGATGCTAATTATCTGGTTACAGCCTTTGAATCTCCTGAAAAATTTTTCGCTTCTATTAGTTTTTCGAAAATTATCATAATAACAAAATCGGGTGACCGTTCAGATTATATTATTCCGGATCATGCCGTGATTATAAAATATCCATTTGAGATAGATCAGATTTCTTCATTTATAGGATAATATGTACTTTATAATCGGCGATATACATGGTTGTGCTTCCAAACTTAAAAAATTATACAACAAAATAAGCCCTCGTATAAGCAGTGAAGATCATTTAATTTTTTTAGGCGATTATATTGATAGAGGAGAGGATTCGTATGCTGTCCTTGAAATTCTTTATCGGATAAGTTTATGTCACAGAACTCATTTCTTAACAGGAAATCATGAGAAGATGCTTTTTGACTATATTTCCGGAAAAGAAGATCCGGGAATGTATCATCTTAACGGCGGCGGCAAAACTATTGATTCTTATAAAAAAGCGCTGGGTTCATTCCATATACCCGAAGAGCACCGTGCCATTCTTTTTAACCGTAATTATTATTATGAAACTGATTCATTTTTTGCAGTTCATGCGGGAGTAGATCCCTGTTACGGAGAAAATTATTCTCTGACGTCGCCTTATGACATGGTGTGGATTCGCGAAAAATTCTATAATTCTGATTATTGCTTTAAAAAAACAATAATTTTCGCTCATACTCCGACTCAATATTTTAAAGTAAGATTGGGGGAGGTTTATACCGATTATAAAAGAAATATCATCGGAATTGATACCGCCGCTGTTTATGGAGGAAAGCTCACATGTTTAGTCTGGCCAAAAATGCAGTTTATACAATCATGATTCTTTTTATTTCTTTATCGCCTTCGCGCGCAAAAGAAACGACCTATAAATTTCCGGCTGTTGTTGAAAAAATCCGAAGCGATAATGTCGCCGAACTGCTTTCAAAAGAAAATCTGACAAATGAAAAATATAAGATTTATGCGGGAAATAATGAAATCGGTGAAATAGCGGTTGTTGATACAGTTAAGATTAATTCTTCAGGACAATTTTCTTTCAGAATTATCTGCCGTTATTCGGTTATCGAAGGAAAAGAAAACAGTTTCAGAGCAGGGAACAAAATTGCACTTGTTGAGGAAAAGGAAGTTGTTATAAAAACCTATGTCGATAAGTATCCGAAAGAAGATCCCGAATATAAAAAGCGTATAATAACATATCCTGATAATAGAGAAATGGTTTTTGTAAGTTCCGGAAGAATCCGTATCGGAAGTGATGACGGAGACAAAAATGAAAGTCCGTCTCATATTGTTGTTTTTGAAGAGTTTTATATTGATAAATATGAAGTAAGTAATTCGGATTATTATCTTTTTGTAAAAACGGTCGGTGAGAAATATCCGAAATCATGGAACGGGGAATATCCTGCCGATAAGGCTGATTTTCCCGTACTGGTGACTTATTATGAAGCAGAAAAGTATGCAAAATGGGCAGGTAAAAATCTGCCGACGGAAGAGAAATGGGAATACGCGGCAAATTATGTTTCTGAATCGACTCAGTATGTGGTTGCCGACGGTCTTATCCGCGAAGTGAGCAAAAGCGTTTTCCCGTGGGGCGACAGATTTATAAAGGATTACTGCAATTCTGCTGATTTCTGGTCAGACAGAACGGAATTCAACGGAATGAAAAAAGGATATCTTCCTGTCCGTTATCTTGAAGATAAAAATATTTCAGGATTCGGAGCTGTGAATATGAGCGGAAATGCCGCAGAGTGGACATCTAGCTGGTATGATAAATATGAAAAGTCATTAAGCCGCGACAAACGTTACGGAAAACA
>DAOMHE010000107.1:0-7898 GCA_035430785.1 Spirochaetota bacterium
AAGATTTTTTATCAATTCTCATTGCTTCAGCAGGAGATGAATGAGAGGTGAAAATTAAAAGTTTGTCGAAGGCAAACTAACATTGATCGTCGCGCAGGAGTTCTGTCTGAGCCGAATCCGCCGTTTTCATTATGGCGGTTCGGCGAGTTCTGCGCGACAATAGCCGCGCGGCGACTGAGCGACGCCCTTTTCTTTCGTCCATTTCTTTTGGGCGACGCAAAAGAAATGGACAAACTGGATTTAAAAGGTGTGAAACACCTTTTGCGCATTGCATGACACCATGCAATGCTATTTTAAACTACCGCTAGGCATAACTACGGCCTCGCCGTTTTCTATGACAAACCTTGTTTTAAAAGGCGAACTCAAAGTCTCTACTTTCTTCAAGAAAGTTACAGCCTCTTCTCCCGCCAACGGAAACGGCTGAAACTGCATCTTGTAATTATCTCCCTCAACAGGAATGACTCGGATTTCGTCAATATTGCCGTCTTTGATTTTCACGGCACCGAAAATATTCGGCATGTATTTCTGATTATAATAACCGTTTACAGCATTTCCGAGCGAATAGAATACAGGCTTGCCCTTATAGATTTCAACTCCCTGCGGAACATGAGGATGATGTCCGATAATTCCGTCAGCGCCGGCGTCAATATACTTGTGAGCCTGAACTATCTGCTCCGGTTTAATTTTAGTTGAATGCTCTATTCCCCAGTGAAGCGAAACAAAAACCAAATTATCCTTAGTCTTGTATTTACGTATGTCGGAAATTATTTTTTCATCATCGATTTGAGCTGAACCGTATTTATTTCCTTTAGCATAATAATACGAAGGAGGAAGATCATTGTATGCAAGAAATAAAATCTGCTTTTTACCGAATGAAACAACTGCAGGTTTACGTGCTTCCGCTTCATTCATACCCGCGCCGCAGAAAGCGATGTTATTTTTTTTGAGAAAGTCAATCGTGTCAATTAAACCGTCTTTTCCGTAATCAAGTATGTGATTGTTCGACAACGATACAACATCCAATCCAAGTGACGGGAGATAAGATGCACAAAAATAACTTGTACGGAAAACCCATGCTTTGTTTGTCACGGGTTTTCCTCTTTCGGTTATTGATGATTCCAGATTCGCGAATACAAGATCATATTTATCGATCACAGGCTTTATGCGTCTGTACGGATAATCCGCGCCTTCAGTTCTTGTAAGACGTTCGATATTTATGCAGGTGAGAAAATCACCCATAAAAAGAATCGTAAACTCTTCGGATTTAGTTTCATTGCAGAAAATAAAAAACAAAACTAAAATAAGGAAATATTTTTTCACGCAAGCTCTCCATTAGGATTACATCCCGAATCAAGCAGTCTGACAGGCGATATTCTTTTATCTGTTTTTTCATTAATCTTCATGTGTATATAATTTCCGCTTAGTGCCTCATCATCTTCAATTACCGAAGAAAGCTGTTTCCCGACAAATCTTTCACGGTAGCTTTTCATAAGTCCGTCGCCGAGCTTCTTGAGAGCGGAAGCGCGTTCAGCAATAATATTTCTATCTTCCATTTTCATGCATGCTGAAACGGTGCCGGCTCTAGGAGAATATGTAAACTGGTGAATATATGAAAATCGGGCTTCTTCGGCAATTTTTAGAGTCTCATCAAAATCTGCTGAATTTTCCGAAGGGAATCCCACCATAATATCCGTGCCCACCGCGATTTCATCATTAACACGCTTGATTCTTTCAACACTTTCGATGAATTGTTTCGGATTATAAGGTCTGTTCATTTCTGATAAAACCTTCGCACTTCCCGACTGAAGCGGCAGATGAATATGCGGCGCAATTTTTTCATGTGAATATATTTCAGCAAGCGCATCCGTCAGATGAAGCGGTTCGATTGAAGTTATGCGTATTCTGAAATTTCCTTCGAGAGAGACTATCTTCGCGGCAAGAGACGCAAGATCAGTTCCGGCGTCATTATATTTACCGATTGTAATTCCGGTGAGTACAATCTCGGGAGTTCCGTTCTCTATCAGCATTTTTGCTTCATCAATAATTTCAGATGCATTTCTGCTTCTCGGCAATCCGCGTACGGACGGAACGATACAGTATGAACATTTTCCGTCGCATCCGTCCTGAATTTTTAAGAATGATCTCGTTCTGCCGAAAAGAGAAAAAAAAGATTCGCCCGAAGCCGAAGGCTCAAGATCGATAATGAGGTTATCTTTTTCATCATTTGAATAAGCGGCTTTTACACCCGGTATAGATAAAACAGAATCCCGGTCTCTTGAAACAAGACATCCGGTGACGAAAACATCACCGGACTGAGCCGCTCTTCTTATATAGTTTCTGCATTTCTTGTCGGAATTATCGGTAACCGTACATGTGTTTACGATTACCGCATCGCATTTTTCTCCGAACGGAAGTTCAACCCAACCGCATCTTTTTAGTGCGCCTGAAATGCGCCCCGAATCATACTGGTTGAGTTTGCAGCCAAGAGTCTTTACGGAAAAGGTTTTGTTCAAGCCTTTTCCTTTCTGAACTTAACCGCCGCTTCAACAAAACTCTTGAAAAGCGGATGCGATTTAACCGGCTTCGACTGAAATTCCGGATGGTACTGAACAGCATAAAACCATCTGTGATTCGGAAGCTCAATCGTCTCAACCAGTTTAGGATTAGGATGAAGACCTCCGAACACAAGACCCTTGGATTCGTACAGTTCTTTATATTTCATTGTAAATTCGTATCTGTGTCTGTGACGTTCGCGGATTAGATCTGCATCGCCGTAAATCTTTCTGATTCCGCTGCCTTTTTTAAGCTCACACGGATAAGAACCCTTTCTCATTGTTCCGCCGAGTTCAATGATGATCTCCTGATCTACAAGAGGCGAAATTACAGGATTTTCACATTCAGGTTCGCATTCCTTGGTGTTCGCGTTTTTAAGTCCGCATACATTCCGGCCGAATTCGATTACGGCACACTGAAGACCGAGGCATATTCCGAAAAACGGAATATTGTTTTCACGTGCATATTTAATTGAATCAATCTTTCCTTCTACGCCACGGTTTCCAAAACCGCCCGGAACGAGAATTCCGTCAAGTGAGCCGATGCGTTCTGAAAAATCATTATGTTTTTCGAGATCTTCCGGATCAATTTTAACTATATCGACATGAACGTTGTTCGCCGCACCTGCGTGAACGAGTGCTTCATAAATCGACTTATATGCATCCGGAAGAGCGATATATTTCCCGATCACGCCGATCTGAACAGTACTCTTCGGATTCTTGAAGGCATCGACGAATTTTTTCCAAGCAGTAATATCCGGTTTACCTGCTTTTAGTCCGAAATGCTCGAGAACTATTTTATCATAACCGTTATCGTGAAGCATCATCGGAATATCATAAATGCAGTTTGAATCAAGCGCGGTAATTACATGATCATCCGACACATTGCAGAAAAGTGCGATCTTGCTTCTCATTTCATCAGACAGAGGAATGGTCGCGCGGCAGAGAAGAATGTCAGGAATAATTCCTATCTGCATCAGTTCCTTAACTGAATGCTGTGTCGGTTTTGTCTTGTGCTCGCCCGCAACAGTCAAAGTCGGAACAAGAGTCAGATGAACATTTAATGCTCTGTTTCTTCCGAGTTCTTGCCTAATCTGACGTATAGACTCAAGAAAAGGAAATGATTCGATATCTCCCACGGTTCCGCCGATTTCGACAAGAACGAAATCCATCAGACCGTCCTGTGCAATATTATAAATTCTTTTTTTTATTTCGTTTGTAATATGAGGAACAACCTGAACGGTGCGTCCGAGATAATCCCCTCTTCTTTCTCTGGTAATTACCTCAAAATATATCTGTCCGGTCGAAACCGAATTTGCCTGTGACAGAGGTGCGTTTGTAAATCTCTCGTAATAACCCAAATCAAGATCAGTTTCGGCTCCGTCTTCGGTAACGTAAACTTCACCATGCTGATACGGACTCATTGTGCCCGGATCGATATTTATATAAGGGTCCATCTTTATTACAGAAACTTTATATCCGTGTCCTTCAAGAAGAAGTCCAAGTGATGCGGTTGAAAGTCCCTTGCCCAGCGAAGAACACACTCCGCCTGTAACAAAGATGAATTTGGTTTTCTTGTCTTTCATGCGGCCTCTTTAGGTTTATTTGAAGTCTTTAATTGAGGGCATTATTCGTCAATAAAGTTTTCCGTGATTTTTCATGATTTTGAAACAGAAATATAGTACAATAATAAGAAAAGAACCCTGAGATGGTTCTTTTCTTATTATTCATTTTATTAAATCTGACTATAATTTTTACATTATCAATTCGAAACCGATAATTGTCAGTGAGAAGCTTGCTATAGGCTGTTCGGTTGTCTGAAAAGTAAACTGGTTTATCTTATTCTTATTGAATGAAACTTTTGTTCCCCACGATTCCTGTTCGAGTTCCGAATACATTACTTTTACTTCAACAATCTGACCCGGCTTGGTAACGAAAACTTTTCCGAAATAGTTATAATCCCTTATATTGGAAGTATTAGCTCTTACCCGATAGGCTCTGCCGTCTCCTTTAACCTTGAACTTAAACCCTTTAGCTTTTTTGATATTCGCAAGCTCTGCCGGATTGGGATTAATTCCAAAACCGGCAAAACCGTATTGGAATTTCTTGGTTACATTCCCCTTTGCTGTTACAGCCAGAACATCTCCGCTTTTGGATGATTCAATGTAGATCTTTGAAGAACCATTATTCGGAGCTGCACTGTCATCATAAGCGAACCATCCTTCAGGATCAGAAAAATCGGCAGAAAAAAGAAAAGCTGCAGTCAGCAAGAACATAGAAGCAAAAAGAACTGTTTTTTTCATAATACCTCTCAAATTCATTTTTTCAGTCCATTTGGACGGATTTTAAACAATTGTCAATTCTAAAAAATTAGTATAGCAATATCGAAACAAAATCTGCTTGATTTATTCAAATAAAACAGTATTATATCAGAATGAAGAATATACGTATTATCATTATACTCTTCATGACATCGCTCTCTTGTGAATATCAAACCAACCTTTTCAATGACGTCACCACAAAAATAGACGGGGTGTCTCCCGTAATTACTTCACACAATCTGCCGATACTCAATTCTGCTCCCAACATATTTCATATCAATCTGAGATTTTCAGAAGGACTGAATCCGGCATCAGTCAACACTGACTCCGTTGTTGTAAAAAACAATTTCGGCAATAAAATAAATAATATCAGCATATCTTACGATTCAACTTATAATGAAATAAATATAACCGGAGTTACGGATTCGAACTTTCTCGCACGAGGATCAACCTATACTGTCACTCTGACTAAAGACATAACTGATATCGCAGGAAATAATCTCGAAGATGAATTTACAGGAACAATCTCTATCGCGACGAGTCCGCAGATTCCGGGGAATGGTTCAATCTCAACAAGCAATTACAATAATGGATATTTCGTAGAACCCGGCGACAGCATATATATAACTTTTAACGAAAACATAGCAACAGGTTTGTCATCGGCAGTTATATTATCAAAAACAACATTTACGCCGTCACCCTCATTTTCAGGTATAACTGTTACAATCTCAGGTAATCAACTGATTTACACTATCGGTGATGTAGGAACAAACGCTGATACTTACTGCACAATAAACCTGAGCGCAGGTGATTTCTATTCCGCAGTTGACGGTACCGCATGCCAGGTTCAAAACATAACTTTCAGTACAATATTAAAAGCTGTTAAGCCGTAAAATAACCAATCAGACCCATCTGCTTTTAGAAAAAGCTCTTCCTGTTTCAGAAACCTGAAGCCCGTCTTCCCTTTCAAAAAGCAAACCTTTTTCTTTCATTGTTTCTGCCTCTGCACGAATGACCGAACCGGACAAACCTGTTACAGTCTCAAGTTCATCAATCGAAACGTATCCGCCGTCTGACGTAGAGTGATATATTTCATACAGGATATCTTCTGAGCGTTTATTCATTTCTTACTTCTTCTTTCGATCGATTCTGCTTTTGAATAACAGCATCCGCAGTAATTCTGTCTGTAAAAATTATTTTCATTCGACATTTTAACGCTTTCCGCAAAACCGCCGTTTTTCTTAAAATCAAACGATAAAAACTCAATTCCGAAGACCGAAGATAATCTTTCACCTTCCGTTTTTATCATATCATAACTTTTATGCGGACTAATGCTTAATACAGTTGATACTGCATCGATTTTCATTTTTTCTGCATATCGGAAAGATTCTTCAAGACGCATGGAAATGCACTTACGGCATCTTTCGCTTCTCTCCCCGTCATTTCTGTTTTCGTATGTCACATCAAGAAAAACTTCCGGGTCATACTTTCCTTCAGCGAAATTTATTTTTTCGCGAGAAAGATACTTCTGCAATTCATTAAGACGCAGAGAATATTCTTCAGCATCTGTTATATTTGGATTATAATAAAACACGGTAAGAGAGAAATCCGACAGCAAAGAAACCGGATAAACCGCACAGGGTGCACAGCATGCGTGGAGCAAAAGACTTTTCATTTGAGATAAAAATCAATGAACCTGGTCAGTTTTTCAATGGATTCAGGCGAAGATTTTTCTTCAAGCCATTCAAGAAGAGAATCTTCAACTTCAATATCACAAAACTCATGATTAATTATATACTTTGCGATATCATACTTGATTTGATCGAATATAGTTTCGGCAACGCAGAAATTACCCGGACAGGGACCAATTATATCCGATATTTTAGATATAATTTCGTGCTTATCGCACTCTCGTATTTCTTCGCAGCATTTTTCAGGATAAATGTCCTTGAATTCGCTTTTTCTTGAAATATACCTTTTCATTTAAAGAACTCTTTGCGCCGCCCGGGTATAGAAAAACCCATAGCTGAAATTTTTAACCGATAGATGGAATATAAGTTCATTTTTACCGGCTGTCAACAAAATTAGAAATATTTTAACCAATGACAGCAGATAAAAGAGCAATATTTCAGAAAATTATAAATTTAAGAGGAACTCCGGCTTTTACAACCAGTTCTTTTCCGGCCGTATAAATATCTCCGTCAATAGTATAATCGAAACTTTCTTTGCTTTTCACCCGCAAATAGGAACAAACCTCATCGAAATGATTTGAATTCTCAATCCTCTGCCCGACCATAAGCTTTTGAAGTTCGCGGACGATCTGAAGCGGACGCATTCCGCTAATTAGAACATGAAACTTCCCGGGAATATCATTTGCCCGGTAGATGCTTGAAAATCCCATTCCTATATTTTCAACTGTTCCGCCAATAACACACAGAACTTTTGAAAAATTGACGTCTCCGGCATCGGTTTCAATTTTTGCGTTCATTGTTTTCAAAAGAGAAAGATCAGACTCATCAATGTTCGTCAGAGTCATAAAGGCCTCAGCAAAAGTTTTCCCAAGCATCCGCACGTTCTGACGGAATCCTTTTTTCTCATAAACGTAAACTTCATTGAGAATATTGGTGGTTAGCCCGAAACCGAAAAGAAAACCGCAGCGCTCGCCTATCCTTATGGTATCACGCTGAACAAGACGCATTGATTTATTATGATTTATGTGATTAGCAAAGAGTTTCAGCGCTTCATCACTTTTGTACTTCATCCCGATGCTTGAAGCAATATTATTCATAGTTCCGTCGCGCAGAAGAAGAATAGGCGGAATATTTTTTTTATACATATTTATAATTGAAGTTACGACATGATGAATTGTTCCGTCACCGCCCGATATTGCGATATAGGGATATTTCCTTTTTTTAAAGTCCTTAATCGCGTAATTAAGCTCATCTATTGATTGAGTCGCCCTGACATCCGTAAGTTCACCGGCTATTTTTTTGAATTTATTTACCGACGAGCAATTTGTCTTTTT
>DAOMHE010000108.1:0-7863 GCA_035430785.1 Spirochaetota bacterium
GAGGCTTCGGTAACGGTAAAAGATAAAGGAGACTCATTTGTGTCAGGACTTGCCGTTAGATGCAGGTTTGCTCTGGCAAATTCCTCCAACAAAGGAACTATTTTATTTGAAGGTGATGTTATCGATTCGCGTTTGAAAAACCGGAAAGGTAGAATAGAGCCAGGTAATCTCCAAGTTTCAGGAGTCTGTACTCAGCCTGCAAAAAATATTTCAGGATGTTATAACAGCGGTTCGGTTACAGTTAGAACATCAGGAGAAGAAATTTGTGTCGGCGGTATTTCTTCCATTCTCGTGAACAATGAATGCTCAAATGTTTACAATACTGGAGCAATTTCTATTTCTGCATCAGGTAATATTCGATTTCTTAAAGTTGGAGGTTTGTTCGGAGTTGGAATGTCTTCTCCGCGTTTAACAGGATTTAATCAGAAATTTGTCGAAACAGGTCAGATATACAATTCCGGGAATATAACTGTAAATGCAAAAACGGCTGAGCAAATAATAGTCGGAGGACTAAGCGGAAGTAATGAAAACGCCCGTTTTGCATCAAGTACATTTGCATTCGGCGGAGTATACGGATTCATTAATACTTATAATACCGGTAATATTTCAGTCTCGGCAACAGGGAAAGCGGAGATCTATACGGGAGGTATTGTCGGAAATAATGCCATGATTATAAACAGTTATAATACTGGAAATGTCAGCGGAAGTTCAGCAAAAGATGGAATTCTTTATGTTGGAGGACTCGGCGGTAATGATGTATATATTCAGAACAGCTACAATATCGGGTCAGTGACTGCTAAAGGTACGGGAACTAACAAAGCAGGTGGTCTTATTGGTAATGCAGGTGTCCGCTGGGGTGAAACTGATAAAACATTATATGCTGTATTGAATGGCTTTTGGCTAAAACAGGCGAAACCTAATGGTATCAATAGCGGACTTAAATACGCAAAAGGTTCATATTATTATATTAGAAAAAATGATAAAAAGAAGAGCACACTTGACAATGCGCTTGATCTTATGAGTGCACTTGACAAAAAAAAGACAGAGTCGAATGAGATGGAAGAGGATTCTTTTTATGGAACCGTTTATTCGTTTGATTCACCGTCTGCAAAGGTTATGATACGAACAGATGATGATCCTAAAAAACGGAAAGATATGGAAGGGTCGCTTCTTGATAATCTTAATAAAATGGCAGAGGAAAAAAGCGCGCGTCATTATCGCAAATGGATTGTCGATGGAAGTAATAAAGGTTTTCCGGTATTATCAGACAATTATTACGCAGTGCCGGTTGATAAGGTTGCGGAAGAAAGATTGAAACCTTTACCTAAACCTGACGCTGTTACTGCGAAGAAGATAGCCGGAGTTTATTATGGCGAGCACCGACATTGGACAAGCCAGGTTGGTCTATATGCCGACGGAACAGTTAAACTCGCTAAAACGGGTGAAACCGGGACATGGTCCTTTGACGGGAAAAACCTTGTAATAAAATGGAAGCGTTATGATCCTGAGACGCTTGTAGAAATTGGACCAGGCATATTTTCATGCCCGGCTTATAAGTTTCTTCTGCGAAAATAAAAAAGACTTGTGTGCAATTTGTTTTACTTTGGGATGATTTTGAGGTACTTAATGAAAAGATTTATTCTGCTGTTTGTATTTTTCCCGTGTTTTCTATTTGCTTCCCCGGCTGACTTGAGTATGATGATCGGTCTGTTGATTTTTATGATACCTTTTCATCTGTCCCTTTCGCTTATTGCGGGTTTTTTTATTAATTTTTTGTTTAAATTCGGCCGTAAAATATATCTTCTGATTTCGCTTTTTATCAGCGTAGTAACTTTAGTCTTATCCGGAGTTTTAGCTTATTATGATATTCTTTCATTTTCGGACAAAGTTCTTTCATCGTATATCACTGCATTTGTTCTATCAGTTATAGCGGCTTATCTGATTCTGGCGAAATATAAGAAAAATATTGAACGGAATAAACGGAAAAACTGATTTCAAAGGTTTGTTGACAATGTCGTACTTTCGTGCTATATTGACTTAAGTGGTGGATATGGCAGTAGGATTACAAACATCTTTAAAGCAGACTCAGAAGCTTGCCATGACGCAGAACCTCAAGCAGTCGCTTGAGATGCTTCAGATGAATTCCCTTGAGCTTACTCAATTAATACAGATTGAACTTGAAAATAATCCCGTGCTGGAAGAGGTTGATTCCGTCACCAGCGAGAAAAATGATGAACTTATTTTCTCCCTTTCGATGGGTGTTGATTCTTCCTCCGGAATGGACGGGGAAGATGATGTTTATTCAGCTGATGAGGACCGCAAACAGCAATATTTAGAAAGTCTTACTTCTCATAAAATTTCTCTTTATGAACATTTTGTTGAGCAGATTCGTGAGCTTGATCTTGAGAACAAGGAACTGGTTTTTCTTGAAAAAATCGCAGGTTTTACCGATTCTGACGGTTTTCTGACTGTTTCTGACGAAAGTATAATATCTGATTCCGGTATTGATCCGAAACGCTGTAGAAAACTTTTTGATATGTTTCATCAACTTGATCCTCTGGGATGCGGCTGTGCGGGTATACAGGAAACTCTCCTTGTTCAGAGCAGAATTAATTTTCCTGACGAACAAAAACTTCATGAGATGATAAAAAGACATTTTGAACTTCTGAAGAATCTGTCATGGGACAGACTCTCTAAAGAGTTATGTGTTTCCATCTCTGAAATTAAACAGCTAAGCGGTTTACTTTCAAAACTTGAGCCTTATCCTGGAAGATCATATTCTGCGGCTCTCGCTGAAAGAGTATTTCCTGAAGCAAAAGTTGCTCTTGTTGATGATGAGATAATAATTCAATATTACGACGGAAATATACCTGATATTAAAATCAACAGTTACTATGTAAATGTACTGCGCAAAAAGAATATTGATAAAGATATAAGAAAATTCATCAAAGACGGTCTTGATTCCGCAAAAGGCTTATTGAAAAACATTTATGACAGAAGAGTAACTTTTGAAAAAGTTCTGCGTTCTGTTATGAACCACCAAAAAGAATTTCTGCGTTCAGGCGGGACTGTATTAAATCCATTAACATATCAGATAATCGCAGCTGAAACTGATTTTCACGAATCTACGGTCAGCCGTGCAGTTTCAGGAAAATATATAGAAACCGAGTATGGAATTTATCCTCTTAAACATTTCTTTTCTAACAGGATATTCGGAGGAGAGAACAGTTCTTCGGATGAAATTAAAAAAATTATTAATGATCTTGTTGCTAATGAAAAACCGGATTCTCCGCTTTCAGACGAAGATATTTCGCGTATCCTTTCAAAAAGCGGTTATGATGTTGCAAGACGTACGGTTGCTAAGTACAGAACAATTATGGGAATTCCTTCTTCTTCTAAACGGAAGAGGATTAATTTGATAAAATAATAGGAGGCTCTATGAAAGTCAATGTTACAGGCAGACACATCTCCATTTCGGAAAGACTAAAAGAATATTCCGAAAAGAAAATTGTAAAACTTGAAAAGTATTTTAATCAGGTTATAGAGTTCAAGCTTGTTTATTATTCGGAAAAAATGGATAAAACATGTGAAGTTCTGATTTATGCTGACGGTGTGCATTTTCATGGAATAGAAAAAGCAGGTGATTTTTATTCGGCTCTTGATATTCTTATGGATAAACTTGAACAGCAGGTTAAGAAGTTTAAAGAGAAACATCAGCTGCATAAGGGCACACATCTCGGGGAAGTTCCGATCGTTGATCTTCATTCCGATGATGATGAAAAAATGAATATTGTTTATAACGAAGTATCATCTAAACCTTCTTCTGATGCGGAAGCTTATCTTCAGCTTAAGGTTGACGGAGATTATTTCAGAGTTTATAAGAATGAAAAAGGTGAAAGCGCTGTTCTTTTCGGAGGAAACGGTCAGTATAAATTGTCTGTCGCTTCTTCTGATATAGCAGAATATGATTTACAGGTTGTAAAAGATTCCTGGACAAATCCTGAAATTAAAATGGATAAATCTTCTGTCAGTGTAAAAAAGATGAATGTTGCTGATGCATTGAATGAGCTTGTAAGTTCTGAAAGATGGTTTATTCCTTTTGTTAATGTAGATAGCGGTGCTCATAATGTGGTGTATCAGAAGGGTAAACGTGTAGAACTTATGATGGTTGCCGAGAAATAATTGTGAAGATTACCGTTAAAGATTTGATTTATATGCGAAGTGAGTTTGATCTCGAACTCACTTCGCTTACGGATGAAACCGGTTTCGGCAAGGAGATAATCTTTGCCGATATCAATAGACCCGGTCTATGCTTGGCCGGGGCTTTTGAGCATTTTGCACATGACAGAATTCAAATATTCGGAAAAGGCGAAAGTTCTTATTTTAATAATCTTTCTTCTGACGTCAGGAAAAAGGTTATGAAAGAATTCTTTTCATTCGATGTGTTTTGCTGTATTTTCAGCCATGGGGTAAGACCACCTTCTGATTTTATAGAGACCGCAATTGAGAAGAAAGTGCCTGTTCTGGTTTCTCCGCTTTCAACTGCGGATTTAATAGATATTCTGACCAGAAAAATAAGAAATTCTCTTCTGCCGGTTGTTAACGTTCACGGAACCCTTGTTGATGTTTTCGGTTTCGGTGTTCTTCTGCTGGGTAAAAGCGGTATCGGGAAAAGTGAAACGGCTCTTGAACTTATAGAACGCGGTCATAGGCTTATTGCGGATGATATTGTTGAAATAAAAAAGCTTGATGAAAATACCATTGCCGGTACAGGATCTCATTTGATAAGGCATCATATTGAAATCATGGGCTTAGGGATTCTTAATATACGGGATATTTACGGAATAAGATCGGTAAGAAACCGTAAAAAAATAGAATTGATTGTTTCGCTTGAAGAATGGAATTATATGGCTGACTATGACCGTTCGGGGATTGACGAGAATTTTTATGAGATTATCGGTGTAAAAGTTCCTCATGTTCTGCTTCCGGTAAGACCAGGCAGAAATATTCCGATCATAGTAGAAACAGCCGCACTGAATCAGCGTCTGAAAAAAATGGGAGTTCATTCAGCGCGTGAGCTGGATGCCAAAATTCAAAACTGGATGAGAATGGAGAAGCAGTAATGTTTGAAAAGGAAATTGTAGTAACTCATGACGCGGGGCTTCATGCTCGTCCGGCAACAATGATAGTTAAGATCGCAATGCAGTACGATTCATGTGAAGTTTATCTGATTAAGGATAAAGATGAGGCGAATGCAAAATCGATAATGAGCGTTCTCGGCCTTGGGATTTCTAACGGAACAAAGCTTGTTGTAAGAGCTGAAGGTGCAAATGAAACAGAAGTTGTAGACCGCATCTGCAAGCTTATTGAAACAGATTTTGACAAGGATAAAAATGCTCTCTGATGAGAGTTATGGCGGATATCCGGTTATCACTGGCTAAAATAAAATCAATATTTGTATCGTATTCAAAAAAAGCAAAACCAATTGATTATGTTATTGTTATTGGTCTGCTTTTCTTTTGTTCGATAGTAGTAATCGGTCTTTTCCCGCGAGTGTCTCCGGATGGGGATGATTATTATTTTATAAATGTTTTAATGGCAGTTCCGATAATAATTGCCCTTTATTTGATATTTGTATCATTTAAGCGCCGTGCACAAAAAGATTTTGCGCCTAAAGATACCAGTATCCGCACAAAAATCGCACTCGTCTTTATGTCTATTGCTATTCTTCCTTCTTTGCCTGTAATTATTGCTACCAATTCAGTTGTTAACCGGGGAATCGGGAATCTGATATCGAGCAATACACGTGAAGCATTGGATCACGGAATAAATTTAGCCTCTGAAAAAACATTAATATTAGCAGAAGAAGCATCATCAAAGTCTCAAAGTCTTAAACTAATGGTTGAATCCGGAGTTATTAATCCTGAATCTGAGGCCAGCCGGAATTTTATTTCTAATGATGCCGTTAAAAATGGATTAGTTTTTTTAATGTATGATGTCAAACGCAAAGGTCAGTGGGGAAACCTGATTGAAAGAATGCCTCATGATTCGGGGGATGTAAAATTTTCTGATGAAGTCGGTAAATTCCTGCGGGTAAATGATTTTTCAAGCGGCATTGAACTTTCAAGAATTTCGGTCGATAACAATGAACTCATTGTTTCAAGTTATTACCGGCACCCTTTCTTGTTTGTGTATTACAGACATATTCCCGAGAATTTAAAAAATGAAATTGATTATCTGCGAAGAGCCCGTATACTTCATAATGATAAGGAAGCACTTCTTCCGGCTATTAAATCGGGTATCGGAATATTTCTTCTTGTGATATCGTTGGCGATTGTCGGAGTTTCATCAGTCGGAGCGGTTTTTCTCGCGAAGAATATAACACGTCCGGTATTTGAACTTGCGAAATCTGCTGAAAAAGTGGCAAAAGGTGATTTTGATTTTGTTCTTGAGCGAAAATCTACTGATGAATTGGGATATCTTTTTAATTCTTTTAATCAGATGGTTTCAGAATTAAAAGAAACACGGGAAAAAACCGCACAGATCGAAAGACTCAAAGCGTGGAATCAGGTTTCAAGAAGACTGATACACGAGATAAAAAATCCTCTTACTCCGATCAGGTTATCTGCAGAAAGAATGAAGCGGAAACTGAATGATGAAAATGCTGATATTAAAAAAATAGTTTCATCTGCTTCAGAGACCATTATGGAAGAAGTGGATTCTCTTCAGCATATCATGAAAGAGTTTACCGATTATGCCCGTCTTCCGGAAGCTGCTCCGAAAATGAATGACTTAAACGAACTTATTATTTCATGCGTCAAGTTTTATGAGGGACATGAAAAAATCAGATTTGTTCTTGAGCTTGATGAAAAACTTCCAATCTTTGCTTTTGATAAACATCTTCTGCGTCAGGCTTTTATAAATCTGATCAAAAATTCGATTGAAGCCATGGATTATTCCGGAACTATTGTAATTGCAACAAGTGTTTATGCAGATAATATTAAAATATATTTTAAAGATACGGGTTGCGGGATTGACGAAAATCTGATAGCAAATATATTTGAGCCAACTTTTACCAGAAAGATCGGCGGAAGCGGACTTGGACTTGCTATTGTTAAAAAAATTATATTTGAGCATAACGGCGGAATCGAATGCCGCTCTCCATTGAATGAGGGAGCAGAGTTTGAAATCACACTGCCTTTGAAGGTGATTAATGGCTAAGATATTTTTAGTTGATGATGAGCCGAACATAATTAAGGTTCTTTCCCAGATTCTTCAGGATGAAGAACATATTATTTTTTCTGCGTCAAACGGAACTGAAGCTCTTGAGTTTTTGAAAAAAAATGAACCGGATCTTATTTTTCTTGATGTTTGGCTGCCTGATGCTGACGGGCTTCAGCTTCTTGAGACTATAAAAAAAGAGAAACCGGATATTGCCGTTATTATGATAAGCGGTCATGGTTCTATAGATATTGCTGTTAAATCAACGAAAATCGGAGCTTATGACTTTCTTGAAAAACCGCCTTCACTTGAGAGGGTTGTTACGGTTGTCAATAATGCTCTTGAGTCGGTTAGATTAAAGCGCGAAAATCTTAAGCTCAGAAAAGAATCAAGATTTGATGATGAAATGATCGGAAAATCTCCGCTTATGGAAGAAATTCGGGAAATTATTGATAAAGCTGCAGCTACTAATGCAAGAGTATTTATTACAGGTAAAAACGGAACAGGTAAAGAGCTTATTGCAAAAGCAATTTATAGAAAATCCAAGCGAAGCGATAAACCATTCATAAAAGTAAATTGCGCAGCTATTCCTGACGAGCTTATCGAAAGTGAGCTTTTCGGTCATGAGAAGGGGGCATTTAC
>DAOMHE010000109.1:0-7781 GCA_035430785.1 Spirochaetota bacterium
CTCTTTTTGATATATTGCACGTTATTTCGTAAGGAATAGTGTTTATGGAAGAGGCGAGAGTCTGAGCTGTTATTATTTCTTTTCCGAACAAAGTGACTTCTTCGCCCGCATCGTAAACATCGTCGAAAGTGTTGATTAAAATCTGATCCATGCAAACTCTTCCTGCAACGGGATAGAGTTTGTTTTTTATTATGACATGTGCATTGTTTGAAAGAAGTCTGTTATATCCGTCTCCATAACCGATTGCAGCAGTTGCTATGTTTGAGTCCTTATCCGGAGCATAAGTCAGTCCGTATGAAAGCCCGGTTCCTTTTGTTACTCTTTTTGAAAAAATAATTCTGCTTTTTAAGGTCATCACCGGAATAAATTTGTCTTCCGTTTCTACCGGCGGATAACCGTAACAGACTATTCCGGCTCTAACCATGTCAAGATGTGTTTCTTTAAATCTTAATATTGCACCGCTGTTTGCCATATGCTTTATGAGTCTGGTGCCGCTGATGTTTTCGGCGAGTGATGCCGCAGATTTGAATTTTTGAATCTGGGTTTCGTTGAAAATGCCGTCATCAGTGTCTGACACCGGCATGTGTGTGAAAACCCCTTCAAGCTTTATGTTCTTTGATGAGATTAACAGCTTTGTAAGTTCTTCTATTTCTTCAAATGAACAACCGATTCTTCCCATCCCGGTATCCGTTTTTATATGAACTCTTATAGTCTTATGGATCTTAGCGGAGAGATCTGAAAGCATGCGGGCAAAAGGGATGTCGGCAACTGATATGATTAGGGAATTATCAACGGCTTCCATGATGCAATTTGTATCATGAAGTATTAAACCAAGAATAAGAATATCGGATTTGATTCCGGCCTTTCTCAGTTCGCGTCCTTCTTCTATTGAAGCTACTCCGAAAGCATCAGTCAGTTTTTCGTTTTCGCAGAATCCGGATATTTCTATAGCACCGTGTCCATATGCATCAGCTTTTACTGCCATGAGAATTTTTGAATTTCCGCAATGCTTTCTTAATATGCCGAGATTGTGTTTTATTGCTTTTAAATCTATTTCAGCGAATGTTCCGCGGCAGTTCATTTTGTTTCCTGTGGAGAAAATTGATTTCTTAAGTAAAAGTCCGAATGAAATCTGAGGTAAGCATGATTTTTGTTTGATTTTATGCAAGAAAAAAAGAAATTAAATGACAATGATTATTGTTAACGGTATTTAATGAATATATAATGCATGTTGAGCTTCGGGAATATTTCTTGACTCATGCGTCACCTGGAAATGAATTGTAAGTATTCATAATGAAAATGATGTCTTTAATATATGAGGTGATATGAAAAATCTTAAATTGGCTGCACTCGGCGCCGACAAAAAAAGAACAGTTGTGCAGGTAGGCAATGTCAAAATAGGCGAGGATTTTGTTGTAATGGCGGGTCCATGCGGAGTTGAAAGCGAAGAGCAGATGATTAACACGGCTATCGGCGTCAAAGAAGCCGGTGCGCACATTATCAGAGGCGGTGCGTTCAAGCCCAGAACTTCTCCGTATGCATTTCAAGGCCTTGGTCTGAAGGGTCTCAAAATTCTAGCGAAGGCAAGTGAAATAACAGGTCTTCCGGTTATTACAGAAGTTGTCGATCCGCGTGACGTTTCGTGGGTTTGCGAGTATGTCGACATTCTTCAGATCGGTGCGAGAAACATGCAGAACTTTACACTTCTGCGCGAAGTCGGTAAATCAAATAAACCGGTTCTTTTGAAGCGCGGAATGTACTCAACACTTGCCGAGTGGCTTAACTGCGCGGAATATATTCTTGCTGAAGGAAATCCGGATGTCATCCTATGCGAGCGCGGCATCAGAACTTTCGAAACATATACAAGAAACACTCTTGATCTAAGCATAATTCCGGCTGTAAAAGAATGTACTCATCTTCCAATAATAGTTGATCCGAGCCACGGTACTGGAAAAAAATCACTGATCGAACAGATGTCAATCGCCTCTGTTGCTGCCGGAGCTGACGGCCTCGAAATAGAAGTTCATTGTGATCCTGCAAGCGCGAAGAGTGATTCTGACCAGCAGTTGACTATTGATGAATTTAAACCGTTGATGGCAAAGCTCAATAAAACTGCAGAATTCATGAAATCGGTGATGTAGTTTGGATGCCGTAAAAGTTTCATCAAAAAGAGTGAATCGTTCAGTTATTCACGTGGGAGGCGGTTTCGCATCCCTTTCTTCGATGATTGATTTAAAAAATACTATAATCATAACTGAGACGGAAGTTTTCAGGCTCTATGGAGATAAGTTTCCGTCTGCACCGCTTATAATTGCCGATAGAGGAGAAGCCTGCAAGACTATTGATTCGGTCATGAATATTTGCGAAAAGCTTCTGTCTATGAATGCAGACCGCAAGAAGTTTATTCTTGCAATAGGCGGCGGTGCGCTGACTGACGCGGTTGGTTTTGTTTCTTCAATATTTCTGCGCGGTGTGCGTTTCGGTTTCGTACCGACTACTCTTCTTTCTCAGGTTGACGCAAGCGTCGGCGGAAAGAACGGAATCAACTTCGGCGGCTACAAGAATATGATCGGAACGATCAATCAGCCGGAATTTGTTCTTTGTGATCCTTCATTCTTTAAAACTCTTTCTGATGAAGAATATCTTTCGGGTCTTGCTGAAGTCATCAAACATTCCGTGATAAAAGATAAAAAATATTTTGAGAAAATAAAAAATAATAAAGAACTGATTTTGAGCCGCGATGAAAAATTCATGTCTGAAATAGTTCTCCGTTCTGTTGAAATAAAAGCCGGTGTCGTGAGCCGCGATGAGACTGAGCAGGGTGAAAGAAAACTTCTCAATTTCGGGCATACTCTTGGTCATGCAGTTGAAATTCTTGAAAAGCTTCCTCATGGAATTGCTGTCGGTGCCGGAATGAATCTCGCTGCTGAAATATCAAGGCGATTGGGTTTTCTTTCTGATGAAGACTGTGCTCAAATACGCTCTCTTCTGGATTCATTCGGATATCCTTCTTCTGCGGTTTCTTCTGCAGATGAGATTAAGCGTCTGGTTATGAAGGACAAGAAGCGTGAAGGAGAAGGTGTTAATTTCGTTCTTTTGAAAGGAATCGGAAAAAGTTTTTACAAAATGATAGATGTAAAAAAACTCGAGGTAATTATAGATGATATGTGTCGCCCTGTCTGACAAGAATTCGCTTGAAGATATCAATAAATTCAAATTAGCCGAGCTTCGTCTTGATATGCTTAAACTTGATGATAGCGAGATCTCGGATGTTTTTTCAAAGAATAAGAATCTGATAGCGACATGCCGTGAAACTTATTACAGCAGGGATGAACGTCTCTTTATATTGAAAAATGCCGTAACATCAGGCGCGGCCTATGTCGATGTTGAAATTGAAGCCGATGCTGAGTTCAAAAATGAAATTATACCACTTGCTAAAAGCAAAAACTGTAAGGTGATTATTTCTTATCATAATTTTGATAATACACCTTCAAAAGATGATCTCGAAAATATTATCATAGAATCGCTCAAAGACGGTGCGGATGTGGTTAAAATTACGACTTTTGCAAATTCTCCTGAAGACGCGGCGCGTGTCCTGTCTCTTTACTGTGTTAACCGTCCGCGTCCGCTTACAGCTTTCTGCATGGGAGACGCCGGAAGAATCACACGTGTTGCATGCGTCAGACTTGGAGCTCCTTTTACCTATGCTTCATATTCTCCGGCAACCCAGACTGCAAACGGTCAGATATATTACGAAGACATGAGGTATATCTTTGACCGCATTTAAATTATACGCTGTATGCGGAAATCCTGTGCTTCACAGCAAGTCGCCTGATATTTATAATATGCTTTTCGATAAAAACAGCATTAACTCGCGGTATATCCGCGTGCGTCCAGAAAACGCTTCCGAAGCGCTTTCGATTTATGACTCACTCGGGTTTTCCGGAATGAATGTTACCGCTCCTTTTAAAGAAGATATGTTTAATCTGCTTTTGGAAAAGGATGCAGATGTAATTCAAACCGGTGCAGTGAACACAATCTTGGGAAGCATCAAGTCGGCTTTCAATACCGATATTTACGGAGTCGAGTCGACTCTCCGAATGAAATCGGCTGTGAAGGGAATGAAAGCAGTTGTGCTCGGTGCAGGCGGTGCTGCAAAATCTGCTGTATGTGCATTGAAAAATATCGGTGCCGATATTACAGTAATCAACCGTACTGAAGAAAAGGCTCATCTTATCGCTGAAAAGTATTCGGTTAAGCATGCCCCTTTTTCTGAATTAAAAAATGAAATCGAATCATGCTCTATTTTACTTTCAACTCTTCCTGCTTCTGCTTCGGTTTCTGCAGGAGAATTTATTCATTCCGGAATGATCGTTCTCGACGCTATTTATAAGGATTCATCGCTTGAATCGATAGCCGCAAACCGCGGCGCGAAGTTCGCCAAGGGCATTGACTGGCTTATCAATCAGGGCATAAAATCTTTTGAAATATATACAGGCAAAAAAGCCTCTTATGAAGAAACTGCTTCTTCATTTAATCCCGAAAATGTACTCAGGAAGAAAGATAGAATTGCTCTGATCGGATTTATGGGATCCGGTAAATCAACTGTCGGTAAAATTCTTGCGGAAAAAACAGGAAGGGATTTTTATGATATTGACATGCTCATTGAAAAAAAAGCAGGAATGACTATCAATGAAATATTTTCAACATCCGGTGTCGATTATTTCAGAAGTCTTGAAAGTGAAGTGCTGGCTGAAGTTCTGAATTTTAAAAATTCTGTGATTTCGTGCGGCGGAGGAATAGTTCTGCGGACCGAAAATGTTTCATTACTTAAAGAATCGGCTGTAACAGTCTGGCTTTATGCTTCGATTGATTCATCTGTTAAACGTGTAGATTCTTCGCGGCCTCTTTTAAATGTTGCCGATCCGGCTTTACGTGCACGGGAACTTTTTTCTGAAAGAATAAAACTTTATGCCTCGGCATGTGATCTATTGGTTTCAAACGAAAATAAAACTGCTGAAAAATGTGCGGAAATAATTTATGAAGAAATACGTTAAGATATCATCTGTAAAAGGCTCAATGCGGATATCCGCTTCCAAAAGCGCCGCTCAAAGAGCTGTGGCCTGCGCGCTGCTTGCGAAAGGCGATTCGGTTATAAAGAATATTGATCTATGCGACGACATTGAAGCTGCTGTAAGAGCTGCAACTGCCCTGGGTGCTGCTTTTCAATGGAACGGTTCGTCACTGGAAGTAACGGGCGGACTGAAAAAAACCGATGCTTCGATAGACTGCGGTGAAGCAGGTCTTTCAATGAGAATGTTCGCGCCGATCGCGGCTTTGCTCTCTGATGAAATAACATTATGCGCTAAAGGTTCTTTGACTCGGCGTCCTCTCGATATGATTGCCGCGCCGCTTAAGGAACTCGGAGCTGATGTTGAATTAGTTGGAGAAAATGTAAAACATGGTGCACCTGTAAAAATTCGCGGCCCGCTTAAAGGCGGAACTGTGCATGTTGATGGTTCTGTGAGCTCCCAGTTTTTAACAGGTCTTCTGATCGCGCTCACTCAAACTGAATCTGATTCCGAAGTAATTGTCGATAATCTCAAAAGCAAACCATATGTCGCGATGACGCTTGACATGGTCAAACAGTTCGGCGGTAAAATTATCAATCACGATTTTAAACGTTTTGAAGTTAAACCTTCTCCGTTTACTGCCGGTGCCATAGATGTTGAAGGTGACTGGAGTTCGGCTTCTTTCATAATATGTATAGCCGCTCTTGCGGGAGATATTGTAATAAAAAATCTCATGAAAAATTCGCTTCAGGCTGATATCGCTGTTTTAAAAGCGATTGAAAGAGCAGGAGTGGATTTTTCTTTTGTAGGTGATTCGCTTCTCGTCAACAAATCAAAGGTTGAGTCTTTTGATTTTGACGCTTCCGACTGCCCTGATCTTTTTCCTCCGCTTGCCGCTCTTGCTGCGCGCGCTGAAGGAATCAGCAGAATCCGCGGAGTATCAAGGCTGACTCATAAAGAAAGTAACCGTGCGGCAGCTATTGCAGAAGAGTTTGCGCGCGCCGGTATTGAGATTGAAATTGATTATCCCGATGATCTTATGATAATTAACGGCGGAGAAGTTAAATCATGCGAGATGGATTCGAGAAACGATCATCGTATGGCAATGTGTCCTGCTGTACTTTTCGCCGGCAGCGGTAAAAAAGTTGTCATAAATAATGCTGATGCCGTTGCGAAAAGTTATCCTCTTTTTTTCAATGACTTGAAAATGATAGGCGCGGAGGTCGGTGATGAATAGTTTCGGAAGAATATTCCGCATTTCAATTTTCGGAGAATCTCACGGAAAATCCGTAGGTGTTGTAATCGACGGTGTTCGTCCGGGCATTTCTATCTCCAAAGAAGATTTTGAAGCCGATCTTTCAAGAAGAAGAGGCGGTTCTGTGCGAGGCAGTACAACAAGAAGTGAAAGTGATATCCCTGAATTTTTCAGCGGAGTATGCGATGGTAAAACCACAGGTGCGCCGCTTACAATTATTTTTGCAAACAGCAACACAATGTCAAAAGATTATTCTGAATTCAAATCTCATCCGCGTCCGGGACATTCTGATTTTGCCGCAATGAAAAAGTACAATGGCTTCAATGATATTCGCGGAGGCGGACATTTTTCGGCGCGTCTGACGGCAGGGCTTGTCGCTGCCGGAGTCATTGCTAAGAAGATGCTTGATGGAGTTACGTTCAAGGCTGAACTTGTTTCAGCCGGTGGAAGAAAAGATATAGCTGATGCGGTAGAAGAAGCGCTGAAAGCTTCCGACAGTATCGGAGGACTTATAGAATGCAGAATAAACGGTGTAAGATGCGGTATCGGTGAACCTTTTTTCGGTTCAGTCGAATCCGAAATCGCACGTATTCTATTTTCTATTCCTGCAGTAAAGGGCGTGGAGTTCGGTGCCGGAATGAAGTCTGCCGAAATGAAGGGAAGCGAATTTAACGATAAATTCATTGATTCAACCGGCAAAACTTCAACTAATAACAGCGGCGGAATTAATGGAGGAATTGCCAACGGCAATGAAATCATTTTCAGAGCGGCTTTCCGTCCGACGCCGAGTATTTTTTCGGCTCAGAATACTTATAATTTTGCTTCAGAAAAAATGGAAGAGCTTGTGATAAAGGGAAGGCATGATTCATGCGTGGCTCTTCGTGCGCCGGTCATCGTTGAAGCGGCCGCGGCAATAGCTCTTTGTGATTTATATTTATCAGCTCAGAGATAATTACGGAGGATTATATGGATTTGAAAAAAATCAGAGAAGAAATAGATTTAAAGGATTCACTTATTGTCAAACTTCTCAATGACCGTATGGAACTTGCAATTCTTTCGACGAAGCTAAAAACAAAAATAGAAGACGGCGACAGAGAAAACCAGGTCATTGAAAATATAAAATCTAATGCGCGCGGCCTTATCGATCCTGAATTCTGCGCGAATCTTTATAAGCAGATAATGACTGAGAGCAAAAGGCTCCAGAGTAAAAATTATTCGGTGATAGGTTTTGCCGGTGAGCACGGGGCTTATGCTGAGCTTGCCGCGCGCGAATGGAATGATGTGCTAGTTCCAGTGCCATGCATGGATGCGTCATCTGTATTTGAAGGAGTTATTGACGGGGTTTTTGAATACGGCATAGTGCCTGTTGAAAACACCTTCGGAGGCGTGGTCGATGAAACCAACAGCCTTCTTATTAAATCTGAGGTGAATGTTGTCGGAGCAGTTGATCTTCC
>DAOMHE010000110.1:0-7574 GCA_035430785.1 Spirochaetota bacterium
AAAGATTTTATTTTATAGATTCATTTGATAAAAAGGATAAGACTAAAATATTTATTGCACTTGCAGGAGTGCGAGTTGTTGAAGCTGTTCATGCATACTGCAGTGATTACAATATACTTAACGGAGAAGAAACATCTTCGCCTCTTCCTTATCTTTTTATGAATGAAGAGACGCTTGAGGGAGGAATGTCTCTTAAGTTTTAACTATTAAGAGCTGTTAAAAGAAACGGATGAATGCTTTGATTCGATGCGATAAAGCCTTTTGTTTCAAGAGTCAGCTCTTTTCCGTCAAGTGATGTTATTTTTGCACCGGCTTCTCTCAAAATCACAGCAGGTGCTGCAAAATCCCATGCCGGATCATTAAACTGAATAACACCGTCTACAATTCCCTCGGCAAGATAAGTTAATTCGCGTGACGACGCACCGATAATTCTGATACCGAAACATTCTGGGGATATTTTTGAAATCAGGCTGATGTTATTATTTATATCTGATTTGAAATCGGCATCAACGACTATGATCGATTCTTCTAATGAGCATTCTTTTGAAGTAAACTTTTTGTCATTTTTCATTGCGCCGCCGTTTATTTCAGCATAATAGAATTCTTCAAACATCGGAAGATAAACTGCGCCGATTATGAGCTGTCCGTTTTTTGCTACGGCGATCGAAACTCCGAAATTATGTGTGCTTTTCATGAAATTGTGTGTTCCGTCAAGCGGATCAATAATCCAGGTATATTCTGAACCTGATTTGACGATTCCGCTCTCTTCCGCGATAATAGAATGAGTTGGGAAAACTGATTTAATTTTGGATATAATCAGCTTTTCGCATTCCCTGTCCGTGTCTGTTGAAAATGATCCGTCATTTTTGCGTTCTGCTCCGGAAATTTTTCTGAAAAATGAATTTTTAAGAAAGAGTCCGGCTTCTTTCGCTGTAGCGTAGCAAAGAGATGATATGTCAGTCATTTTTCCCCGCTGAAGTACAAGAATTTTTAATTACATCTTGCTTTTATGTCAATATATAATTAAATGTAACAGACTTTGATTTAATATGTCAATTGTTTTAGATAGGGGCGGGATTGTATTTGGTTAAATAAGTGATTGCAATATTTTAGCCTGAAAATATTTTCTAATCGGATGCTTTTATGACAAAAAATGAGGCTGTTGTAAATCTTTTTCTCAGTGTTATGGTTTCTGACGGCGATGTTTCTGATTCTGAAATAGCTGTAATAGAAGATTTTATCGGAAATCTGCATTCTTTTGATGTTAATCTTGAGGCATCTGTAAAAAAGATAAGCAGTTTGACACCTGACAAAGTTTCATCATTATTTGATGAATCGATTGTATTCTTGAAGGATATCCCGATGGATGAAAAAATCCTTCTGCTTGATAAAATAAATGATATCATTGAAGCTGACGGAATTATTGCCGAAGGCGAAAAAAATATGCTGATGAAAATCAATTCGATCTGGAATTTCGACTGAATTCTGTTTTTAAAATTATGCAGATCGATTGTTAAAAAGTTATCGGTTTCCTTTTCTTCAGGAATCAGATAAACTATAAGTATTTAACGCAATGGAGAATTTGAATGAGAAGAAACGGTTCAATTATAAATTATGCGGCATTTATGATAACTGCATTTACTGTAATTATCTATTTTGCGCAGAGAATGTATTTCCCCTTTTTTGAAGAAAATTTTTCATTAATACCTTCTGAAATTATTACAAAGTTCCAGGTTTGGCGGATATTTACTTATTTGTTTATACATGATCCCGTATCTTATCTTCATATATTTTTTAACATGTATATGCTTATCATGTTCGGTATTCAGGTAGAAGCAGAATGGGGGAGAAGACGCTTTTTCTTTTATTATTTTCTCTGCGGTACCGGAGCCGGACTTTTTATTTTTTTGATCGCACTAATCAGCGGTGAAAATTCGCTGACCATGGGGGCAAGCGGCGCTATTTTCGGAATAATACTCGCTTTCAGCATGCTTAATCCGGATGCTATAATACTTCTGTTTTTCATTCTTCCTATCCGTGCGAAATATCTGGTCATTCTATATGCAGGACTTGAATTATTTTTTGAACTTTCAGGTGCTCAGCCGGGAGTCAGTCATGTCGGACATCTCGGGGGATTGCTGACAGGTTTTCTTTACTTTAAATATATGAAGTATAAATTTTCTAAGAGAAAAAAGCGCAGAACATCGAAGAAGCGGTCTGAGTTTTCTGTAGTTTCTTCTGAAAAGAATGAAAGCTCTATAATAATGAAAAATGTTATTCTCGAAAAGCTTCGCGCCGGTAAAGGAAAGGAATCTCTTTCTGATGATGAATGGCAGTATATTAAGTATCTTGATATAATTCATGATTCTTCTGATTCAGAAGATAAATCCGGAATAAAAAGCGATAAAGAATTCATTAACGAAGTTCGGAATTTTATTAAACTTTAAAAAAGTCAGTTTTCTTTCTTATTTCTGCAATGAGTGAATGAATTTGGTTGATTGATTCCGCTATCATAGAAAGGGATTCATGATTTTGTGACAGATTCTCGCTGAGTGCCTTCATTGTTTTTTCTGCTTCAAGAGAAAACTGCTGATACTTTTCAATTCCGGCTGAGTTTTCCTCAGCTATTGCTTTTACCGAATTAGTTTCGTTTACGGCATTTTCTCTCACGGCCGCCTGCAGCTGCAGAAAATCAAACATTGTATTAATTATTTTTCTAATCTCTTCGGTGTCTCCGACTATTGATGAAATTGAATTAACTGCAGATTGGACATTTGTAAAACTTTGTTCAATTTCAGCACTTGATTTGGTAATAAGATTCTCTATGTCTTTTGTACTTCCGGCTGTCTTATCTGCAAGTTTTGATATTTCTTCTGCAACTACGGCGAAGCCTCTTCCTGCATCCCCTGCTCGAGCCGCCTCAATCGAAGCGTTTAGTGAAAGCAGATTTATTTGATCAGATATGTCGTTGATTACATTTACAATATTATTCATTTCATGAGAGCTTTCCTGAATGGATCCCATGGTTTTACTCAAAATATTCAATGAGTTTTGTCCGCTTGTGATTTTTTCTGATATGGTTACAAGAGATTCCTTGGATTTCGAAGAACTGGCAGTTAATTCCTGCATGGTCGCAAAAATTGATGCAAGTTTATTGTTAAGTGCGATAAAAGAATGATAGAGCACATCGCTGTTGAAGCTGATTAGATCAATTTCTTCTCTGTTCTCTACGATAAAAGCAGTTAGTTTTTCATGAAGATCTGTCTGTTCCTCGGATTTCCGGCTTGCATCTGCAGTTGTTGCGACGGTTTTATCAGCCAAAGATGATGTTTCCATGGTAACTTTTTTGATTTCTTTCATCATTACATGAAGAGTTTCAAAAAGAACATTAACTGCATTGTATATACTGCCGATCTCATCATTTTTATCTTTAGGGAAACGCATTTCGAGATTTCCGTCAAATCTGGCTACATCAGAAATGGTGGAAGAAAATGATTTTATCGGTTTTATGAGTATTCTTCTGATGAAAAGTATCAAAAGAATACTTGCTATGAATCCGGTTATTGCGATTACTATGATGAAAATAAGAATTTCCCGCTTAGCATTAACAATCTCGGCATAATCTATATCAACTCCGATAATAGCACTGGTTTTACCTTCCGAGTCAATTATGGGAGCATAAGCCGATTTGAATATGCCGTACTGGTCAGTTGTAATTGATCCTATTACGGGTTTTCCTTCAAAGGCGGATAAAACAGCGTCGTCAGCTTCATATTCCATTCCAATAGGAGAGTGGTTTTCATTTTCTCCCGTATCGAGAATAAAATGTATTTTCCCTTCTGAATCTCTTATCAGTGAATATATAAATGTAAGATTGTTATCTTTTTGAATCCGAATCATTTTGTCTCTGTAATAAGAATACTTCTGTGAGTTTTCTGTATTTTCAGATGCTATTTCTTTGTGAATTTCCGGATCAATCATTGCAGATAAGGTTTTTGCGCTTGAAGAAAGAGCAGAATCAATTTTGTCATTATAACTTGAATTAAGTTTATAAAAGAAAAAACCGCTGGTGAATGCTATCAGTATCAGATTGTTAAGAGCGAACAAAATTGAAGTTTTAAACGATATGCTGAACCCTTTCATTGCAAGCCAGTCCTTCTGTTTAATAGTTCAATCGTATAATTGCGCACAGATAAAGCAAACAGTATTTTGATGTCCTCGGGACTTTTTAGATTAATTTATTTTTGGGTCTTTATTCTATCGAGAAGTGAGTCTATTTCTTCCTGGTCAAGCCATTCGTCAGAAACATCAGTCGTAGTTCCTGTTGCAATCATGTACATTTCCATCGCCATGATCAGTTCTTCTTTGGAGACATATCCCAAAGTTACCATTACCTGGCCTATCGCAGTCTGCGGATTGTCCTTCTGCAGTTCGAGAGAAGCACGGAGCTGATCTTCCGTAATTATTCCGTTTTCAACAAGAAATTCGCCTACGCGTTTAAAATTACTCATAAATTCTTTTAATCCGTAAAAATGAAAGTGTCAAGCTAAAATCAGGCTTTTGATTTTCTGGCGGAATTGTCATCTATGATAAACCATTTTACCAGTTCGCGTTTAGTCATGCATTCATCAAGTTTATAAATCTGAGAGACTAAACTTGTGTCTGAGTCTGAAAAATCCCTGCTGGTCAGAACCATGCTTTGGTAATTTTGATGATAATCAGATTTGAGATCACGGCTGTACACATCTTTATTTTTGTGAGTATTAAAAAAATCATTCAATTTTCTGTTTTCGTTGAATATTTCGTGTGAAGAAAAATTATGAGAAATAAAACTCATCATTTCATCAAAGCTCAAAATGAAACGAGCTACCTTGTTTAAGCCGCACGCTATGTCCGAGATTCCTATTCCGTTTTCGGTGTAGAAAGGAATGAGCGGTATAAATTTCAAACGTCCGAAAAGAGCTTTTTTCACATATTGTTCGGATGAAAAAGATTTTGAAGAAATGTCTGCAAATATAAATGATATTTCAGAGTCATTCAGAGAGAAAAGATCATTGAAATTATATATTTCAATCATGTCATAATTGAATAACCGAAAAACTGCTTTTAGGATCGTGTTTCTCTTTATATCAGAAGAGAAAACAGCGATTTTCCTGTCTGTATTGGGTTTGCTGAAAATTCTTATGATTTTATCAAGATTATTTGTCAGATAGTTGTGATTAAGATAAAACGGAATTGATTTGCTTTTCATTTCGGCTTCAGTTTCATTAGTGAATTCTTTTGAAAAAGCTATTGTTGATATAGGAAATTCTTTTAATGCAAATTTTGAATTAAAATCAACAGCAGTTAGAATGTAATTTTGAAATGAATCACCAGGATTAATTTGCCTTTTGATTTCAAGATAATCAGAATAAATGTTATTGAAGCAGATAGTGCTTTCGCTTAATATTAGAATTTTAGGAATTTTCATCGGTTACTTTATGCGTTTTATGAAATCAAAAATTATTCTGGCGGTTAATCCCCATATAGGTCCGAAATCTGTTTTGTAATAATAAATCCTGTGCAGCATATTTCCCCATGGTGTATGATATATCGGAGGAAGATTCAGCTTCTTTGAAGGAAGAAGTTCAATAATACTTCCGTCATCATCTGCACTTGAAGGATTGACAGTAAGTTTTACATGATAAATCTGAGGTTCGTTATCGATAAAAAAAGAAAGAGGGATTGTGAATACTTCGGAAATTTCAAGTTCATCAATAACAATATCTTTTTCTTTTACACCCTGTACGAATCCGGCGAAAGGATGAACCAGAGCTCCCATCGGAGAAATTATTGTATCAAGAGGCAGAAGTTCAGAAAATAATTCTGGTGATATGCCAGTTTCTTCTTCGACTTCACGAAGTGCTGCATCATAAGGAGATTTGTCAATGGATGTGTCTATAACTCCGCCGGGAAAAGAAATTTCTCCGCCCTGACGTGTTCCTTCTGCTCTTTTTTCAAAAAGGAACTGAGGCGTTCCGTCCGTTAAAACAAGTGCGACTACAGAGCAGTTTAAATACTCGTCTGAGCCGCTAATTCCGGTGTTGGCTGATTTAAATTTAGAAATCAGGAGTTCATGATTCATGTATTTATGATTTCAGAATATGCGTAATGATTCAAGTATATTTTGAAAGATTAGAAAAAAAGAATAATGAATTGAGTTTTATCATGAAGTAGTGAAAAAGAAATTTTCAGTCGGATAAATTGTTTTTGAAAGAAAGTATTATCATCGTCATGTCATCGTGAAGAGGCTGACGTCCCTTATACCTCGAAATGTCTTTCAATAATTCTTCTTTGATTATTTCAATTCCTTTTTCCTCGTATCTTCCGACATTAGCTGCGAATCTTACTGAACCGTATTGTTCTCCTGATTCATTAACCTGTTCAATCAGACCGTCTGTTAGCAGAATGAAAAGATCATCTTTTTCAAGTTTTAATTTGTCAGACGGTATAGTGGATTCATTGTTTGCTATTCCTAGGGGTATGTTGTTTTCCTGGGATGTAGTCAGCCGGAAGAATCTTCCGTTTCTGAAAAGATAGATGAGAGAGTGGCCCATGTCGAAGATTGTCAGTTCGCCGGTTTGTTCATTAAGATCTGCAAAAACTCCTGTAACAAATTTTTCGTTTCCAAAAGTTGAAATAAGAAAAGAATTCATTTTTTGAATAAAAGTCGAAATTCCCGATGAGAAATCATAAGCGCTGAAAAGACCTCCGATTGCTGAAGTAACGAGAGATGCAGAAATACCTTTTCCGGAAACATCGCATAGAGTAAACAGCCATCTTCCTATTCCATATTCTCTTACATCGTAAAAATCTCCGGATACTCCTTTTGCAGAACGGTTTGCTGCGCATACTGCAAATGAATTATTTTCGAATATCAAATCTTCTTTGACTATGTTGCTTTGAAGTTTCCGTGCAAGCTGAATGTCTTTCTGCGTTATCCCGGAAAGGTAAATAAGAATGTCTTTTGTTGAAAAAATTCCGTAAAATCTGCCTTTCTTAGAAATTGCAAAATATTTATCATTTTTTAGACCGTGCTTTTCTTCAATTTCTTCTGCAATTGAATAAATATTGCTCTGATAATCGTAGACCAGGCAGTTTGAACAAATTTCTCCGGCAGATTTACTGTGATAAAGATCTCTGCCGAATGGCTTGCTCAGAAAATCAAAAAGTATTTTTCTGGAAATAAGTCCGATTATATGTCCGGATCTATCAGTTATTCCTATTGCCTGTACATCATTTATTTTTTCCATATCTTCAGCTATCTCAAGAACTGATGAATTTGATTGTGTATAATAATATGCCGAAGCTATTTTGCCTATGATTTCCCCATGCTGTTTGTCTTTCGGGGTTTTTATAATAGTTTTTAATCCTGAAATCACATCATTTTTTTCTTCAGTGAATGACATCATAACTCCTCCGTCACTTGGAGTGTTTAACATTAATGTTCTTCATCTGTTTAAATATTTTGTAAAGTTCTGATAAATTATGCGATTGACTTATGCCTGAAAAGCTTAAGTAAATATTAATTGTGT
>DAOMHE010000111.1:0-1273 GCA_035430785.1 Spirochaetota bacterium
CCCTGAAGCACCATAATCAGTATGTTACCAAAAATCAAAACTTTAACAACATTCTTTATTCTTCCGAAAATATCCACATCAACATCTCTCGGAAAAGGAATAACTTTGTAAGCAAGAGGAGTAAGCTTATGCGCCTCGCTGAATAGAAAAACAAGAAACATTACAGTAAACATAATATTTATCAGAAATGTAACAGAAAATCCAACAGCTTTCATTATACCTGAAAATATATCAAATGAATAAACCTTTATGAATTCCATGACTTTTTCATAAACGAGTTTTTCACGGACACCAAGATAAGCCAGAATCTTTTTCACCATCGCGTTTTTATAAATATATATTTGGATGTCCGCAGGCTTGATATTATTAGTTACATTATGGTAAATTTCAAGCGATTGATTCGCCAGAAGAAGCATAAGTACAACTGACGGCAGAATTACAAGAAGACAGAACGCCGAAACAACAAGAAATGTGCTTATTCTCTGAGACTTCAATCTGGCAGTAAAAAAATTATGTATCGGTTTGAGAGCAATATAGCTGATCACAGCAAAAAAAAGCGGCCAGATATAATATCTGAATATTACGGCAATTGAAACAGCCACTGCACCGAATAAAACCAGAAACACGATTTTTTGTGCACGGTTATTTTTTATTTCTGAATACGAATTTGGATTTCCCATTATAATTTTTTCCCCATGGGAGGGCGGCGCATTATTTGCACCGCCCGTCATGATTGCACAGAAACGCCATCATTTAGTGAGATAATGAGACAGATCCGATGCGATTTTTCTTATCGCATGATCCAGATAATTGTCATCAGATATTCTTTTTCGATACTCATCGAGAGATAAGTTAAGTCTGCCTGATGTTTTGATCTCAATCTCACGCCCCTCCTTGTTCATGAGACTCTTCATGACATTTCTCCTTTTTGACCCGGCTCCTCCTTGAGCTGGCGATCATACCTGTTTTCAAATTCGACCTGTTTTTGAAATTACATTAGAACTAATTAAATAAATTAAGTATTAATTTACAGGATAAATGCCGATATTATGTCTCGTTTATCTTACAATATCTTCTATGTGTGAAATCTTTTGTCCGTCTACCGAAAGTAAATCAAACCTGAAAATTCCATATTGCGGGTTCTCTCTGACAAATCCGGCAGCTGCTTTTTTCATTCTCTCTATTTTCTTGGAATTCACAGAAGAAAGAGCACCGCCGAAAGCGTCTTTTGAACGGTAGCGGACTTCAGCAAAAATTACTATTCCGTTTTTAG
>DAOMHE010000111.1:1373-7548 GCA_035430785.1 Spirochaetota bacterium
TTTCCGTTTTCATCCAGTATAAGCTTTACAATCGGACGGAGAGGCTTGCTTGGAACAGAACCTATTACAATTCCTGTCCCTTTTTTATTAAGCTGAACAATCGAACCCACCGGATAAACACTCAATACGGCAATAAAAAGCCTGATCAGCACGGGATCGAATTTCTTTGCACCGTCTGAAACCAGATCCTTCATGGCATGGTAAAAAAACTTTTTATCACGGTAACTTCTGCTTTCAATCAGAGCTTCATAACTGTCCGCAATCGAAGCAATTCTTCCCTGCTCTGAAATCTCAGCGCCTTTTAATCCCTTCGGATACCCTTTGCCGTCAAACTGTTCGTGATGCTGAAGACTCATCAGAGCCGAATAATCTTTTATATTTCCAAGTTCTCTTAAAACCTTATAACCGAGAAGAGGATGGGACTTAATCTGATTTATTTCCCTGTCTGTAAGGTCAGACTGTTTATGCATAATATAATTCGGGATCTGAGCCATTCCGGAATTTATCAAAAGCATTCCGATACCAAGGTCGACAAGCTTGTTTTTCGGATACTTGATAGCCATACCGATAAGTAATGCATAGAATGTTGCATTAACCGCATGCGTAGTCAATATGTCATTATCTGATTTAATTGCATGAATGAAAAGAAAGACATTCCGGTTTTCTCCAAGAATCTTCAAAATATTCTCAACAGAAGCTTCAAGTTCTGTTGTTGTGAAAACACGGCTGTTTCTGATTGCCGTATGGGTTTTCATTACCGCCGAACATGCCTGTTCATGCACCTCGACAAGCCGGGTTTTCATGTCGAGCATCTTGTTGTAATTATCGAGAATTATATCGAATTCGCGGGCATTAACCTTAATCGATTCAGCCGCTTCTGCTGAAACTACATCTCCGTCGCATTCAACTTCAGTAATATTCCATTTTTGGAGACGCTTAATGTCACTGTCTTTTATAGGAACATTTGCTCCGACAAGAATAGTGGATTCATCAATATGCACCGGTTTTGTAAAACGCATTCCCGGCTTTAAATCTGTTACCATAATTATTTTCATACAACTTAATCCTATTCTATGGTTCCGTTAACCTTCCAGCAATAAGCGATAACTTCAGATACTGCCGAATACAGTTCAAAAGGAATCTCTTTGCCCTCTCTTATATGAAAGAGAACTTCAGCTAAATCAGAATCTTTATAAACAATAACGCCGTTTTCATTGGCGAGTTTTATCATTTTCTCAAAAAGTATATCTTTCGCTTTGGCTATTACTACCGGAGCATGATCTCCTTTATTGTAGCTTAGCGCAACCGCTTTGCTGCTCTTTTTCATGCCTTAGTATCCAAAAAAGCCCCGGAACAGCTATTTTCAATTTCGGAAACAAATTCCTCATAATTAAATAATCTTATAATCAAACCCTTTTCAATCTTTTTTTGAATGTTTTCGTAAATTTCCGGCAAAAGAGACTTTATACCCGAAAGAAAAGGCTTATTTACTGCAATAAGACATATTTCAATCCTTTCCGCTGATAATTTCGCAATAATATCTATTTTTCCGGAACGGCTGAGCTCGAATTCTGCAAAATAAAAACCACTATCAGAAAATGAATCGTATTCAAAAAGTTTTCCTTCATCCTCAATATAAAAGAAATCATCATCAGGCGATTTGCTGTCAAGTTCATATTTGGCATATTGCTCTAATATCTCATCGGCCGCATCACGGATAACTTCTTCATCCGGAATTATAGAATTTTCAAAAAATATATCGAACATGGCAGAACGTTCGTCCGAAAGAAAAATCCGGGAAATAAATGATACTTCGGAAGGAGTGAAATTTTTAGAGATAAGAGCACTTGCGCATGAGCGCAAAAAATCTTTTTTGGGGGATGAATAATCCGTACGCTCCTTTGCACGCATTGCCGACAAAAACACACTCATACCCGCACGGATTGAGCGCAGAAAAACAGACGCACCGGATGAATCAGAAAATAATTCTTTAAAGAAAGCCCCGTCGGCGATTCTGAAAACCGGGCGTTTATTATCACTTCCGACGTATTCAAGAGATAATTTTCCAGGCTTTATTTCACCCGAAATTTTAGCTTCGACGACATCTTTGCCAACTTGAACCAGAACGGATTCTTTTGAACGCGATAAAATACGTCCGGTAATTTTCTGACCTGGAATATAACCGTTAGCAGATGAAAAAACCGGATTCATCTTACTTCCTGCATGGAGCATAGCTTATACGGTGAATCGGACTTGCTCCATGCATTCGCAAAGCTTCCATATGTTCCTTTGTTCCGTAACCCATATTTCTATCAAATCCGTAAGAAGAAAAAGTTGAAGATAATTGCAACATCTCTCTGTCCCTGATTACTTTGGCTACGATTGAAGCTGCCGCAATGGAAAAGGATTTAGAATCACCTTTCTTTACGGAAAGAGAAGGGATTTCAAACTTAAAGGAAAAATTACCGTCTATAAGAAGATAATCCGGTTTTAAATCAGATTTCTCTATCAGTTTCTGAATTGCAAGGCGGGTTGCCTGATTCACATTAATTGAATCAATTGTCTGATGATCTATGAAAATATGACCGTAAGATATAGCGTGAGATTTAATGAAATCAAAAACTTTATCCCGGCACGCGGATGTCAGTTTTTTGGAATCATTTATACATTTGAAGTCATCCGGAGTATCAACTATTAAATCTTCCGGAAAAACTACCATTGAAACAGAAAGAGGCCCCGCAAGGGAGCCTCTACCGGCTTCGTCAATTCCGGCAACATATTTGCAGCCGTTTAACAGAAGTCCTTTTTCAATATCAAAATCCGGCATAAATCTGCCGCACTTGATTATTCCTGAACCGCAGCAGGAGCTTCGGTAGTAGCAGGAATAGATTTAAGAGAAACACGGCCTTTGCGCTCTTTAAGTTTGGAAGCCTTTCCTTTAAGACCTCTGAGGAAATAAAGTTTGCTTCTGCGCACGGCTGATTTCTTAGTAATTTCAATTTTAGCAATTCTTGGCGAATTGATCGGAAACACTCTTTCAACACCTACATCATAAGAAATTCTTCTTACAGTAAATGTTCTTGCGACGCCTCTGTTATTAATTGCAATAACAGTTCCTTCATAAACCTGGATTCTTTCTCTTGTTCCTTCAACTATCTTGTAATGAACTTTGATAGTATCACCGATTTCGAAATCCACCTTCTTTTCCTGAGCGAGCTCAAGACCAAGCTGTTCAGCTTTGTTCATTTCTGTTCTCCTTCTTTCATATTCAGATACTTCCGATAAAGATCCGGTCTGACACTAGAAGTTTTCTCTTCACTCATCATCAAACGCCATTTTCGTATCTTAGCATGATCGCCGCTTAAAAGGATTTCCGGAACTTTCATTCCGTCAATCTCGGACGGCCGCGTGTAATGAGGATATTCCAAAAGATCGTTCTCGAAACTTTCTTCGAGAAGCGACTCACTGTTGGACATAAATCCCTTTTCAAGCCTTGCCGCCGCGTCCATAATTATCAGAGCGGCATATTCACCGCCTGAAAGGACATAGTCGCCTACCGAAACTTCGATATCGACATAACGGTCGATTACCCGCTGGTCAACGCCTTCATAATGACCGCAGATGATGATCAGCTCTTCTTCGGCGGATAATTCTTTGACCATATTCTGAGTCAAGGGTGTTCCGCCTGCTGATGCAAGAATAACTTTAGCATTCTGCGATTTAATATTTTCCATACAGTTAAAAAGAGGACCCGGCATTAATACCATTCCGCTTCCACCGCCGTACGGAGCATCATCGCAGCGCTTAAATTTGTCTTCCGAATAATTTCTAAGATCGTATATATCCGTTTTTATTACACCTGAGTTTATCGCCTTGCCCAGAAGTGAAGACTTCAAAGGCGAATCAAAAAACTCTGGAAATAATGTCACAATTTTAAAATGCTTCACTGACTACTCTTCAAATAATCCGTCAACAGGGGAAATATCAATCCGCCCTTCTTTCAAACGTGAAACATCAACCATCGAATCAACAAACGGGAGAAGAAACTGTTTTGCTGATGAATTTTCAATCACCAGAATATCGCCTGCTCCCTCAATAATATCGACTACTTTTCCGAAACAAACACCTTCACGGTAAGCCGAAGCACCTATCAAATCGCTATAATAAAATTCATCTTCAGACAGAATGTCGCGGGTTCTTTCGGCATGTTCTTTTGAAATTGCCAGAGTAAATCCTTTAAGTTTTTCTGCTGAAGTTCTGTCAGTCAATCCTTCAAATGAAACAATCGCATGATTGCCCTTCAAAAAAGAAAAAGAGTCAACAGTATATTCCTGAACGACAGAACCTTTTATTGCAAAAACGGCACTTCCGCGCTCAAAACGTTCGGGAATATTAGTAATAACGAATATCTTAAGTGCGCCTTTCAGCGAATGTGCGGAAAGAACTTTTGCTATTCTTATAAATTCGTGATCCAAACGTCAGTCCAGAATCTCCAGGACGACACGCTTGCCCGACTTAACGGAAGCAGCCGTCATGACAGTACGGATTGCACGGGCAATTCTGCCGTGCTTTCCGATGACTTTGCCCATATCATCCTTTGGAACTCTAAGTTCAAGAATGGTAGACTTATCGCCTTCAATTTCCCTTAGTTCGACCTGATCAGGTCTGTCAACCAGGGATTTTACTATGTATTCAACAACTTCTTTGCACATAATTCTTTCCGATAAAGGAATTAAACAAGACCTTTTCTTTTAAGGATGCCTTTTACAGTAGCTGAAGGCTGAGCGCCTTTTGCAAGCCATGCTTTTACCTTGTCATCTTCAAGACCAACCTGATTGTCTTTTGCAACCGGATTATAAAAACCAAGGCTTTCAAGAATAGAACCGTCTCTGCGGGTTCTTTCATCAATTGCAACTATCTTATAATAAGGTCTTTTTTTTGCACCTGCTCTCTGTAAACGAATTTTTACCACTAAATCCTCCTAAATCCACTAATGGATGATTATTTTGCCGTACGTTTTTTTGTCAATAATATTAAACACGCCCGTTAGAACTGTGTCATTCGAACGCTCATCACTGTAACAAGTTTTTTATTCCGTAAAATAGATACTCTCGCATTGCCGTGACGGGCGAAAATAAAAGCAATTTCTTTTCCTCCGTCAGTATTGGCAGAATAACAAAGCCTGTTTCCCAAATCGTCTTCAACATAAGCTTCTACAAGCGACATATCGCTCTTTTTCATTTCATATTTTACAAGTTCGTATGCATTATAAAGATGTTCCTTTATAGGAAAATAAGCGATTTTGAGCTTAACCGTCATACCGGAAGATATTGAAGTGCCGGCGCTTACAGACTGTTCAAGAATTTGACCGCTTAAATCAGGTGAGTCGGTATTAACTATTTCCTGCTCTACCACGCAACCTTTTGAAACAAGAAGATCATAAACTAGATCAATCGACTGGCCCTTGATATCAGGCATCAATGCATCAGAAACGCTTCCCGACGATACCAGAATATTTACACGCAGACTGTGCGGCACTTTTTCACCGGCAGCAGGACTTTGCTGAAGAACGATACCCTCAGGCTTATCTGAAGGCATATAAGTCACAACACCAGTCAAAAGAGAAACAGTTCTCTGTCCTGTATGAAGATTGAGAAGCTTGGTTTTAGCGCTTGAAAGCGGAGAACCGATCAAAGACGGAACTTCAACCTCAAGCTCGTTTCGGCTTACAACAAGAGTAATACGGCTGTTTTTAGAAACCACTTCACCGCTCCGGGGATCCTGGCGGAGAATAACACCGTCTTCGATGTCAAAAACATCTTCATATTTAATTTCCGGCTTCAGAGAGTTTCTTTCGAGAATATTATAAACAAAAGTAAATTTTTCACCGGTCAAAGCGGGAACAGTAACCTTTCCAGCCGGACGGGTTCTGATTATTATCATTATCGTCGAAGCAAATATAAACAGGTTGAAATATAGAAACAGAAGAAGAAATATTCTTTTATGCCTTACCAAAAATTTTTTTATCTTTTCGATAAAATTACTCATTACGAACCTCTGGGATTATCTTTACAGGAAATGCCGCAAAAAGGGCGGACGCTTGGATTAATGCTGAAACGGCGCGGTAGCGTCAAGCATTAATTCCGGCAACAATGCGGGTATAAATAAGCTTTCC
>DAOMHE010000112.1:0-7533 GCA_035430785.1 Spirochaetota bacterium
TACTTGACATAGACACTGGCAAAAAAGATCTTCAGCAGTGTGCGGACGCTGTTATGCGGTTGAGAGCCGAATATCTTTATAAAACAGGTCAATATGAAAAGATTCATTTTAACTTTTCAAACGGCTTTCGGGCGGATTATCACAAATGGAAACTGGGCTACAGAATCAGAATACGTTCAAACCAGGTGTCCTGGATTAAAACAGCAGAAGCCGATAATTCAAGAAAAACCTTCCGAGAATATCTCGATGTTGTTTTTATGTATGCCGGTTCGGCTTCTCTGGAACGTGAATTGAAAAAAGTACCGATCAGTAAAGTTTCGCCCGGGGATGTTCTCATTCAGGGCGGAAGTCCCGGTCACGCACTTATCGTAATGGATACCGCCGAAGATATTAAAACCGGCAGACGGATATTTATTCTCGCTCAGAGCTACATGCCCGCGCAGGATATTCATATTGTTATTAATCCGGAAAATGAAGAGATCTCTCCGTGGTATGAGGCAGATCCGTCCGTGAAACAGATTAATACGCCTGAGTGGAATTTTACAATTGATGACCTCATGCGCTTCAAAGACTGATAATATTTTATTGACACTATCCGGCATGATTTAACTATTTAAAAAAATTACGGATAATTCCCGCGAGGTAATAATGAGCTTAAAAGAATCTCTGATTAAAATGGAAGCGCACAATTCCATTTTTGAAAACGCGATACGTTCGCTAGAAATCCCTACATGTGCGGTTTTCGGCAAAGGTGAAAACCTGAGCCCGGTTTCTTTCACTGAAGCTTCCGACACTATTTCAACAAAAGACAGCGCGAAAGTCGCAGAATCTTTTCCTCAGACAAGTTCTGCTTCAAAGAACAAGGTTCTAAGCGCATCCGGAACTAATGCATCTCCTCTTAAAGGAAAAAGAGTTGCGGTTCTTTTTTCGGGCGGACCGGCTGCGGGCGGACACAATGTAGTTTATGGTCTCAAAAAAATTCTCGGAAAAGACAATACTCTTCTCGGAGTTAAAGCCGGTCCTAAAGGTCTTCTTGAAGGCAAGCTTTTTGAAATAACTGACGAAGCTGTTGCAAAAGTAAGAAACACCGGCGGATTCGATTTCCTCGGTTCAGACAGAACCAAGATCAAAACTGACGAGCAGTTTGCAAAAGTAAAAAAAACATGCGTAGACAATAAACTTGATGCTATCGTTGTAATCGGCGGAGATGATTCAAACACTAACGCTGCGGTTCTTGCAGAACTTCTTTTTTCAGGCGTAAAAGCCGACGGAAGCGGAGTTCAGGTAATCGGTTGCCCTAAGACTATCGACGGAGACCTTCAGATCGGTGATCTTCTTCCGATTTCTTTCGGATTTGATACTGCGACTAAAATTTACGCGGAACTTGCGGGAAATATTCTTCAGGATACTCCGTCTTCAAGAAAATACTGGCACTTCATCAAACTTATGGGACGTTCTGCTTCACACGTTGCTCTTGAAGTTGCAATGCAGGTTAAACCTCCTGTAGCTCTTATTTCTGAAGAAGTTTCTGAAAAGAAAATGCCTCTTTCAAAAATCGTTGATGACATCGCTAAAGTAGTAATAGACAGATCCAAAAACGGAATGAATTACGGAGCGGTTCTTATTCCTGAAGGGATTATCGAATTTATCCCTGAAATGAATACACTCATCGCAGAACTTAATGACAAGCTTGCAAGTGTTGAAGCAGAAATCTCTAAGATGACTGCTGAAGAAAAACGTCCTTTCGTAATCGGAAAACTTTCATCTGAGCACCAGAAGCTGATGAATTCTCTTCCTGTTTACATCGTAGACATGCTTCTTGCTGAAAGAGATTCTCACGGAAATCTTCAGGTTTCGCTTATCCCTACAGAAAAACTTTTCATCGACATGGTTGCTAAGCGCGTTAAGGAGCTTGATTCAACAGTTCCTTTCGCAACTCTTAACCACTTCTTCGGATACGAAGGAAGATGCGGAGCTCCGACTCTTTTCGACGCGGCATATTGCTACAATCTCGGACTTACTGCCGGTTCACTTATCCTTTCAGGAAAGACAGGCTATATCGCAAGTGTTTCTGATCTTGATAAAGGCGGAAAACCGATCGGTATTCCTCTGACAGGTCTTCTCAATATTGAAAGACGTCACGGTAAGGACGAGTTTGTTATTGAAAAAGCGCTCGTTAAAACTGATTCTGAAGCATTTAAATATTTTGCAGAGAGAAGAGCTGAATGGGCAAAAGCAGACGTTTTTGCTTCATCCGGTCCTCGCCAGCTCTGGGGTCCTGCGGCAAAACAGATTCCTGTTACAGTTGCACTCAACAGAAAATATTCATCACTCGGATTTAATTTCGGAGAATAATAAAAAGGCCCGCCGCAAGGCGGGCTTTTTTGTTTTATAACGGGAACACCAATGAACCTAAAACTCGTAGTTTTTGATCTCGGCAATGTACTTTTTACTTTTTCAGTTGAACGTGCTTTTGATTATTGGGCGGCAAAAACCGGAAAGAATACCGAATTGCTTAAAAGCCGCTTTATTCAGGATGAGATGTATGACCTCCATGAAAAAGGTAAAATAACAAGCTCGCAGTATTATGAACATGTAACTTCTATGCTTGAAATAAATATCTCTGAAAAAGATTTCATGGATGGATGGGATTCTATTCTGTTGGACCCGATAATTTCTTCATTTGAAGCTGTTCAAAAAATTAAGGAAAAAGGATATTTGACTGCCGTATTGAGTAACACCAATTATCCGCATACAGTTATTCTGAAAGAGAAATACGGATATCTGTTTGAGTCATTCGATGCTGTGTTTTTCTCAAATGAAATCGGTTTCAGAAAACCCGAAAGAGAATCTTTTATGCATGTTTTAGATTCTTTAAGAATTAATCCTGAAGAATCTTTGATGATTGATGACTTGAAAGAAAACATTGAAGGTGCGGCGCTTGCCGGAATGAAAATTCTTCATCTCGAAGATTATACAGTTCTCAAAAAAAGACTCAGCTCATTGCTGTAAAAAGAATACTAAGTCATTTTCCGCATTCTTTATGGCGGAAGCAGTCTGTAGTGTGTCCGTTGATCATTCCGATCGCCATAATCAGTGCGAAAATAATGGTCGAGCCAACGAAGCTCATTCCCCGATTTTTGAGTTCATTTGAAATGCGGTCAGAAAGTTCATCTTTGACAGGTATTTCTGAGAGAGTTTTATATTTCGGATTTAGAGGTTTTCCGTTAACGAAGCTCCAGATAAATTTGTCGAAACTTCCGAATTCTTTTTGTATTTCCAAAAAAACCCTGGCGTTTTGTATTGCGGAGTTAATTTTTCTTTTATTGCGGACTATTCCTTCATTATGTAAAAGTTTGTCGATATCCGAGGAAGTAAATGCGGCGACCTTCTTGGGGTTAAATTCCTTAAATGCTTTTCTGTAGTTTTCGCGTTTCTTCAATATGGTTTCCCAGGAAAGCCCGGCCTGTGCACCTTCAAGAACGATCATTTCGAAAAGCTTAGTCTCATCATGAAGAGGAACTCCCCACTGTTCATCATGATATTCGATATAAAGAGGATTTTTCAGGTTTACCCATCCGCAGCGTTTCATGTAAATGCCTTTCTTTTTAAAATCAATAACCTGAACATTTTTAGCATAATGATCAAATATTATAAAAGCATTTTTTATCATCTTAATATATTAATTTGACTTTTATTTTATAACATCATATCCTTAATTTTCATTTTAGTTTTAATTATTCCATTGCTTAGGTTATTAGTAATAAATGATTGTGAGGACGATTTCAGAATGTATTCTGAAAAAAATACAATTGAAACGAGCGAAATTGACTACAGCAGAATAGTGAAGTTTCTCTATATACTGGTTCTTTCCGTGTCGATGCCGCTTATAGTTATGACAGCACTTATTAATCCGGAAAACTTGATGCTTCCTGCCAATATTATGTTTTCTGTAACTTATACGGCCGCATTTATCTGCTTTGCTTTTTTTAGAAAAATTCCCAGGAAGGTTCATTTCTATGTAATCGTTTTAAGTGTGTTTATTGCAGGAATAATTTCCATTGCAGAATGGAAAACTACCGGATCGGGAGTTATTCTGTTTATATCCGCAATTGTTCTGTCGGCTTTCTTTCTGAAATTCTCTGCAACCTTAATCTTTATGTGTGCGTCAGTTTTATTCCAGATTATTTTTATGTTTTTACCTTCAAACAGCTTCGACATGCTGCGGATTGTTGTTTTGTGTACTTACATTCTTTTTATGCTGGTTCTGGTTAAAACTGCATATATGTTCAGAAGAGCGTACCTCGATGCGGTTTTAAACATTGCCGGAAAAAATGAACGTCTCAGTATTATACAGAAAAAACTTCTGTCTGAAAAAGAAAAATCTGCATTATTTGAAAACGAGCTTGCCAGTCAAAAACAGTTTGTTGAGAACATCCTGAACAGTCTTCCGGGAATTTTTCATTTATATGATGCAAGCGGAATTCCCAAGATTATCAGATGGAATAAAAATTTTGAAACACTAATCGGTTATTCCTCTGATGAAATAAAAGGTAGGGTAATTATTGATTGGATCGCGGATGAAAATAAAGATGAAGCCGCCGAAATGGTGCGTAATATCATTGAGAAAGGTGAAGGTTTTTTTGAAGCTGATTTGAAAAGAAAAGACGGATCAGTTGTTCCATATTTTCTTACAGGCAAAATTATTGATATAAAGGGACAAAAATATCTTGTCGGAACCGGTTATGATATAAGCAGAAAAAAACAGCTCGAGGAATACTTTTATCAGAATCAGAAAATGGAAGCTCTCGGCAGTCTTGCCGGCGGAGTCGCACACGACCTCAATAATATTCTAGGTGCCGTATTGGGATATTCGGAGCTTTTGTCTTCGCAGGAGGATTTGTCTGATGAATCAGCAGAATATGTTTCGGGTATAATTAAAGTCTGCAGCAGGGCTCAGGATTTTATCGGTCAGATAATGTCTCTCAGCAGAAAGACGGTTTCGAGGACGGAAGTTTTCAGCATAAAAAAACTTGCAGAAGACTCGGTTGATTTTGTGAAGAGCTCTGTTCCGGACAATACTCTTTTGAAAATTGAATTACCGGAAGATGATATTAATATAGAAGCAGATCCCGTTCAGATTAATCAGATTTTTATTAACCTCATCAATAATGCCCTTTATGCTATGGAAAACAAGAACGGAGTTATCGGACTCTCTCTATCAAAGATTACCGCAGGTGCTGATAATCTGATGGGACTTGACCCCGGAAGGGAATATGCAGAGATCAGAATAAAAGACACGGGATGCGGGATACCTAAGGAAATTTCATCCAGAATATTTGATCCGTTTTTTTCAACAAAACCGAAAGGTGAGGGCAGCGGAATGGGGCTCTCTGTCGCTCTCGGTATAGCAAAAAAATTCAGAGGAAATATAATATTTGAAAGCACACCAAACTCAGGCAGTAATTTTTTCGTTTATCTTCCTGTCTCATATAAAGAAATCTCATCTTGTAAGAGTGCAAAGAGAAAAGACTATAAAAAGGTTCACGTGAGAAAATAGCGCTCATTGACGATGAAAAAGATCTTCTTTTGACAGGATCTGAACTTCTAAAAAGGATGAATTATGAAGTTGATGTTTTTTCAAATGGTAAGGAAGCTCTATCTGCTATAAGAAAAAATCCGGGAGAATATGCCCTTATTATTACCGACTACATGATGCCCGGAATGACCGGATATGATCTCGCGAAAGAGATTCTGTCTTTATGTCCTTCCAAGCCGATCATCCTTGTTTCGGGATTCAGTGAAAGTCTTGATGAAAAAAGCATAAAAGAATGCGGAATAAAATATTACATGAGTAAACCTTTCTCCGCTCAGTCTTTATCTGATAAGATAAATGAACTTTTGAGTGCGTAATACAATTTCCTTGACTTAATAATAAACCCGATGGAAAAGATTTCATCGGGTTATTGTTACATGCGATTAATTCTGACATTTATTTTTATCACATGCGCGGCAGTTTATATTATTCCGGCAGAGAATTCGGATTTACAATTCCGGATTCAAAAACTGAACGGAAAGGAATATGTTTCACTTTATGAAATATGCCGTGACGGAGAATTTGATCAGAGCATTGATCCCGTTCTCGGCCGCGGAAAAATATATAAGAAAACTTATGTTGCGGTTTATCAGATTGATTTGTCTGTCATACTTGCCGGAAAGGAATTGATTAAGGCGGATTATCCCGTAAGGCGCGGAGATGACGGTGAAGTCTTTATTCCGGCGGATTCGGCTCAAAAAATACTCGAAATAATGCTGGAGAAAAATATTTCGCGGCATGGAAATTATTTAAAAGAAGATAAAGAATCAAAAACAGTTATAAAAAAGCCTGTCGACGATGATATACATTATGAAGAAATTGATTTTATTGTAATTGATGCCGGGCACGGCGGAAAAGATCCCGGGGCTGTCGGAAAGGGCGGTAAACGTGAAAAAGACATTACTCTTGCCGTCAGCAAAAGAATCCGTGATATTTTGAAGCGTGAACTCAAGGGAGTTAACATCAGTCTTACAAGAAGCACGGATGTTTTTCTGGAACTGGGGGAGCGGACTGAAATAGCAAACAAGCTATTGCGGAAAAGTAAAAACGGACTATTTATAAGCATTCATGTAAATGCTTCTATTTCACCGAAGAGCAGCGGATTTGAAACCTATTATCTTTCAAGAGATCCGACCACTGATGATGCAAGAGTGACTGCGACACTTGAGAACAATGTCGTAATTCTAGAAACAAAGAAAAAACATCATTACGATGATATAGAATTTATCGAAGCGCTTATGCTTGCGGCTCAGATTCAGAAGGAAAGCCATATTCTTGCGGAACTTATTCAGAAGAATATGACTTCCGCAATGAAACAGTCATATTCGAGGGGAGTAAAACGTGCTGACTTTTTTGTTTTGAGAGGTTCTCTTATGCCGGCAGTTCTTGTTGAAATCGGATATATTACCAATAAGAAAGAGCTTAATCTTCTCATAACCCCAAACTATCAGGCTGTTGTTTCAAAAGCTGTCGCCGGAGGAATCACTTCTTTTGTAGCAGGATATAATAAATTAGTAAAATAGTTGATTCCTTTCGATCCGGAGATATATTATTGACATCAACTGCTTAGAGTTTATTGGTGACAAAAGAGTTTAACTGGAGTTTTATATGAAAAAAGACGGATGGTCTGCCGAGGAGATTTTTTCATCCCCTAATTCACTGACTTACAACGATTTAATTATACTTCCTGGATACATTGATTTCGCGCCTGCCGATGTTGATCTTGATACTAAACTGACGCGAAACCTGACTATTAAGCGCCCATATGTTTCCAGTCCGATGGATACCGTTACCGAGGGACGTATGGCTATTGCAATGGCTCTCAACGGCGGTATAGGAATAATTCACAGCAATAATACCCCTGACGAACAGGCGGAAGAAGTCCGTAAGGTAAAAAGATATGAAAACGGTTTTATTACCGATCCGATATGTCTTTC
>DAOMHE010000113.1:0-7232 GCA_035430785.1 Spirochaetota bacterium
CTTTTCTCTTCATTTCTGCAGAATATCTCTGATAAATTCGGATTGAATTATCTGCGCGGAAGTGTAATAAAATTAAACGGCGATTATGCTGAATACATAAATTATTCGTATCCCGAATGTTACTATATTAATGCAAGGGCTCTCAGTACGGGAAAACTTATCTGTGAGGAAAGTGAAAGAAAACCGGTGATGTCAGGCCGCATTATGAAAAATGAATCGAAGATGTATAAGATAAACAACGGAGATTATTTAATAATGTATTCGGATTCGCTTAAGGATGTTATGGATGGTTTTATTAAAACTGCTGACTTCAGCGGCGGCATCGAAAAACTATGCCGCGGCATGAAGAAAGCTTTTTCAGCTGATAATTTCAACGATGATATCACTGTTGTGATACTTCGAAGAAATCAATGGAATCAGTAATAAGCACCTGAGCATGATGTTTCTATTCCGAATTTGAGATTCTCGGTATTATCCTTGTCTTCAAATTTAAGCGGATATTTTCCGTCAAAACATGCCGTACAGTATTTCAGGTTGCTTGATTTGACAGCCTCGAGAAGAGATTCAACTGTAAGATAACCGAGAGAATCTACTCCGAGATATTCTGCTATTTCGTTAACAGGTTTATTTGCCGCAATCAGTTCCTTTGTGGTCGGAATATCAATTCCGTAATAACAAGGAAACATTGTCGGAGGTGCTGAAATCCTGACATGAATTTCTTTTGCGCCGGCATTTCTGAACATCGCTATTATTTTGCGCATCGTTGTTCCGCGCATGATAGAATCATCCACAACAACAATCTTTTTGCCCTTAACGGCATTTCGTACTACATTGTATTTTATCTTAGCACCGAAATCCCTGATTTTCTGTGACGGCTCAATAAAAGTTCTGCCAATGTAATGATTTCTAATCATTCCCTGTTCGTGGGGAATGCCGGATTCAAGGGAAAATCCCAGGGCTGCGGCAGTACTCGAATCAGGAATATGAACGACAATATCTGCCTTTGCAGGGTGAAGTTTAGCAAGTTCCCTGCCGAGAGCGATACGCATTCCGTGAACTGACTGACCGAAGATGTAACTGTCCGGACGCGCAAAATAAATGTACTCGAATACACACATCGATTCTTCGCGTTTTTCAAAAGGAAAGAATGATTTTATTCCTTCTGATGTTATTTCAATCAGTTCTCCCGGCTGTATGTCTCTGATATATTCAGCATCTATGATATCAAATGCACATGTTTCACTTGCTACAACATATGTGTCTCCGAGTTTAGCAAGTGAAAGCGGTCTGAATCCGTTCGGATCACGGACTGCATATAAAGCATTTTTATTCATCACAAGAAGAGCGTATGCTCCCTTTATCTGTTTCAGCGCAGTTATGAGTGCATCTTTGAATTCAGCGTCTTTCGATCTTGCCATCAGGTGAATGACGACCTCTGAGTCAACTGAAGTCTGGAATATGCGGCCTTCTTTTACGAATTCCCTGTGGAGTTCCGGCGTATTGACAAGATTTCCGTTGTGAGCTACAACTATCGGCCCAAGACGCGATTCAGCTCTGAGAGGCTGTGCATTTCTAAGATAAGAAGAGCCTGTTGTTGAATATCTGTTATGACCTATCGCCATATTTCCGCAAAGGCTTGAAAGGTGAGTTTCGTTAAAAACATCAACGACCTTTCCCATTCCTGCGTATCTTGCGATGTTACGTCCGTCAGAAGCAGCGATACCTGCAGATTCCTGACCTCTGTGCTGAAGCGCGTAGAGACCGAGATAAGTCAGATTTGCCGCCTGAGGATGATTGAATATTCCGAACACTCCGCATTCGTCATAAGGCCGGATGTCTTTTTCAAAACTCATGTCTTTCATAAAATTACCGTCAATTAATCTTGATTAGCGATTTATTGTAATCTTCAGGAGCTTCATATCCCAATAGATTCAGTATAGTTGCCGCAACGTTCGCAAGCCCCGCATCTTTTACATCAGAAAGCGAGTACTCATTTTTAAATTCAGGATCATAAATAATAAACGGAACGGGATTCAGTGTGTGAGCCGTTCTTCTTGCTATTTCACCGGTTTTTTTATCTATTTTAACGGCGCCTGATTTGTCGAATTCGTACATCTCGTCGAGATTTCCGTGATCCGCTGTTAGAAGCGCGATTCCGCCAGCAGCCTTAATTTCCGGAAGAAGGCGTTTTAAGCAGATGTCGACAGTTTCCATTGCGATGACAGCGGCTTCCATATCGCCTGTATGACCAACCATATCGCCGTTGGCATAGTTGAGGCGTATGAAAGGATATTTTCCTGATTTAACAGCTTCGATTACGTTGTCGGTAATTTCAGCGGCTTTCATCCACGGACGCTGATCAAAAGTAATTTTATCAGAAGGTACTTCGAAATAAGTTTCTGTTTTTTCGTCGAATTTTCCGCTCTTATTTCCGTTCCAGAAATATGTTACGTGGCCGAATTTCTGCGTTTCGCTGATTGCATACTGGCTGACGCCTTCTGCTGCAAGATATTCGCTTATAGGGCGTTCGATTGAAGGCGGAATAACGAGATAGTTTGAAGGAATATGAAGATCTCCGTCGTATTCCATCATTCCGGCGAACAATACCTTAGGTTTGCGTTTGCGGTCGAATTTTGTGAAATTGTCGCTTTCAAAAGCAACAGAGATTTCAATTGCTCTGTCTCCTCTGAAATTTGAAAGAACAACCGAATCGCCGTCTTCTATCGTACCGACAGGTTTTCCTGAATCGTCAACTATTGTAAATGAAGGGAGATACTGATCAGTTAGTCCCGGAGTTTCTTTTCTATATGTTTCAATCGCTTCTTTTGCCGATTTGAATCCTCTTGCTTCACCGAGAACATGCGCCTGCCAGCCGCGTTCAACAATTGACCAGTCCGCTTCGTAACGGTCCATGGTTGTAATCATTCTTCCGCCGCCCGAAGCTACTTTATAGTCGTATCCTTTGGTGTTTATCTGTGACAGAGTGTTTTCAAGAGTTTCAACATATTCAAGCGCGCTTGTTTCCGGTACGTCTCTTCCGTCAAGAAGGATGTGAACGCGTACTTTTTTGATACCTTCTTCGGAAGCGCGGTTTAGCATTTTGAGAAGATGGCTGATGTTTGAGTGAACATTTCCGTCTGAAAGGAGACTTATGAAATGAAGAGCAGTTCCGTCTGAAAGAGGCTTCTGAATGAGTTCCTTCCAGATATGAGTTGTATAAATGTCGCCGGACTCGATGGCTTTTTGTACGAGTTTAGCTCCCTGGTCGAATATTCTTCCTGCGCCGAGAGCATTGTGACCGACTTCTGAATTTCCCATATCGTCGTCCGAAGGAAGACCGACTGCCGTTCCGTGAGCCTTGAGTTTTGTGAACATTGAATTTTTCATGAGATCTGCAAGAATCGGTTTTCTCGCGTGATTGAAAGCGTTTCCGTCATAATCGGGACCTAATCCGACACCATCCATGATTACCAGAACTACCGGACCTTTCCTTTTGGTGAATTTATTTTTTTGAAGTTTCAGCATTATTTTCTCCTGAGGGGAATATAACTGAATGTTTAGACCATGGCTATATTTGTAAACATAATTTTTTTGAACAAAATGAATCGTTTGATACGGTTAAGTAAAATAATCTTGACAATAGCGGTATTGGAAATATTTTTGTACCGTTATGGCGTCGTACCCAAGCGGTAAGGGGCAGGTCTGCAAAACCTTTATTCATCGGTTCGATTCCGATCGACGCCTATTAGATGCCCAAGTGGTGGAATTGGTAGACACAAGGGACTTAAAATCCCTTGACCGTCTCGGTCGTGCCGGTTCAATTCCGGCCTTGGGCAAATAATTTTCTACAGAATCGAATTAACTTCTTTTGTCAGCTTCTCAATTCTCGGAATCAGATAATCATAAGCTTCATCTACGGTATCACAAAATTTAAAAAGACTCAAATCTTCAGGCGAAATCAGTCCGAGATCAGCCATCTGTTCAAAATTAACAAGTTTTTTCCAGAAATCAGTTCCGAATAGAACAATAGGAAGATTTCCTTTTTCTACTTTTTGAGTCTGAATAAGAGTTAATGATTCGAAAAGTTCATCAAGAGTTCCGTATCCGCCTGGAAAAGCTATGAGAGCCTTGGACTGATAAAGAAACCACAATTTTCTCATATAGAAATAATGAAATTCCATATTAAGTTCCGGAGAAATATACGGATTGGGCTGCTGTTCAAAAGGAAGCTGTATGTTTAGCCCTATAGTTTTTTCGCCGGCACGGTCAGCTCCGCGGTTAGCCGCTTCCATGATTCCGGGACCGCCGCCTGTGCATACGAAAATCTTATTATTCTCTTCTTTGAGCTTTTTTGACCATGAGGCAATTCTGAACGCAAGTTCTTCTGCATCCCAGTAGAATCTTCCCATCGCACTGTTTTTGTCTTCTTTGATGCGTGCTGAGCCGAAAAATACAACTGTATGATGTACACCGTTTTTGCTGAATCTTACTTCAGGGTCAATATACTCGCTTATTATTCTTATTGGGCGGGCTTCTCTTGAATGAAGAAAATCGAGATTGTTGAAAGGAATGCTTGGGCTGTCGGCCTTTTTCTTGTCCATTAGAGATATCTCCTTCTGCGTTTTAGATTGAAAATAGTTCCGTCAGTATTATCGGATACCGAAGAGCTTACAATAGATTCCTTGTCTATCAGGTCAATTTTTACCTGATCCATAAATGAAAGTATTATTTTAAGACCCGCACCGATTCCGTTTAGAATCACTTCTTTTCCGTTTAGGGTAACGTGAAGTTTTTTTTCTGTCCGGCTGTCAATGTATTCAAATATCTGTTCGTGGTAGCCTTCGGAGGCTGAGTCCGGGGTAATAGCCGTCATTTTTTTTATATCAAGTCCTTTGCCGTGGTCAATAATTGTGGCATCGAACTCAGAATCGGTAACTCTGTATCTTACTGTAATGTCCCTGATTGCTCCGTCATGACGAAGTTCAATACATATGCGGTTATTGCATAGTGTTTCCTGAACGGCATTAGTGACTGCTTCGTCCATAGCAATAACGATCTCGCTGATTTCTTCGGCGACGAATTTCATTCTTTTAAGATCGCTGATGAGTGAATCAATGACCCTGCCGACAACCGACGTGTCGGCCGAAAAGCTGTCTATGAAATTGATCTCGCCAGTCTGCAAGTTAGAGTTCGGCATAGCGCTAAATCCCATGCGGATATATTAGGATAATGCTGAAATAAAATCAATTATTAAAATTGCCTCAATTTGCACCCACGTGAGGCCGAATATTTCTTGCAAAACCCGGTTAAATTAAATAAAATAAATTCAATATGACTTGACGCGGCTGTATGAAAAAAAAATATTTCCGGAAAAGGAAAACGGTTTGTTTAAAAAATTTATATTAGCGGCAATGCTGACCGCTTTTTACCTGTCTAATGCTCAGGAAACAAGGGAAATTGAGCTTCAGGCGCAGGAAATACTTTCCCGGGTAGATGACATTATGCGTTATCCCGAGGGAGAACTTAAGGGAAAGGTGATGCACCTTCTGCCCGGCGGCAAATCATACTCTTTTTCTATTACAGGAAAGATTGCTAAAGAAGATTTTCTTTTTAATATACATTCTTTTGAACGCGGAGAGCAGTATAAAATACTTTATAATCTCGGCGGTGAGGATATATGGGTTTATAATGTACTTTCCGTCCAGATGTTTCATAAAATCGGAATTGATAAATTTGATCCTGTGATGGGAACAAATCTGTCGTATATAGATATTTCTAATTATGATCTTCAGAGTAATTATACCGCAAAGATAGACGGAAATGCCCTCGTAAAAGGGATTCAGGCCATTAAGCTGATCTTGATCCCCATATTTCAGAGAGAAGAGGGGATGTACGGCAAGCTGACGCTTTTTGTGAGAAGATCGGATTATTATCCGCTTAGAATCGATTTTCATGACAGGGATAAAGTGATAATGAAGACTATGTCCATCGTTCAGGGTGCGGAATTTTCAAGACGTAAGTTCCCGGTGCGGTATGATGTTCTCGATATCCGCAAGGGAAGCCAGACTATTCTTAATTTTCTTTCGCTTGATGAAAAAGTCAGTTTTGACCCGCGCATTTTCCGTCATGAAGAACTTCCGAAATAATAGTCAGAAAGTGATATAATTTATATTAAAATTCTTTAAGCTGCAGTTAAACTAATATGTGTTTTTGTTGAGCTTTCATAAATAACCTTGACTAAAGGCGCTATGAAAAAATAGTGGTCTTGCTTTTATTGGAGGGGAAATGAGAAGCAAATTTACAAAAATAGTAGCTACGATTGGACCAAGCTCGAGAAACTACGAGTGCATACGAGAAATAATAGATAACGGTGCTAATGTTATCAGGCTGAATTTTTCACACGGTACTTTTGATGATCATAAACAGTCTGTAGATATGGTAAGAAAGGCTGCCAAGGATTTAGGAAATTCCGTTGCAATTTTTCAGGATCTTCAGGGACCTAAAATCAGGGTCGGAAAACTTGACGGCGAATACATAGAGATCGAAGATGATGAAGAGCTTATAATTACAACCGATGATATAGTCGGCGGCGTAATTGACGGAAAGAAAAAAATATCCATAGATTATTCTAATCTGCATAAAGAAGCGTCAGTCGGAAACCGTATTCTTCTCGATGACGGACTCATGGAGCTTCGTGTTGAGAAAATTGACGGAAAAAATATCCATACCAGAGTAATAAACGGCGGTAAGCTCAAACCGAGAAAGGGAGTAAATTTTCCACATGTAAAACTTAACATTTCGGCGATTACGGAGAAGGACAGAAAGGATCTGGCTTTCGCGTTTGAAAATGATATCGATTACGTTGCTCTTTCTTTTGTGCGCGACGCGAAAGACGTCAGAGAACTTATCGAGATTATGCTGAAAGATTACGGAAAAAGAATCCCTATTATATCTAAGATTGAAAAACCTGAAGCTTTTGATGATATAGATGATATCATTGAAGTTTCTGACGCTATAATGGTTGCCCGCGGTGACCTTGGAGTTGAAACTTCTCCGCAGGAAGTTCCAATTATGCAAAAGAGCATCATCAGAAAATGTAATATCGCCGGAAAACCGGTAATTACAGCAACTCAGATGCTTGAATCAATGATTACTAATCCGCGTCCGACAAGAGCTGAAGCGAACGACGTTGCGAATGCAATTCTTGACGGAACAGATGCAGTAATGCTTTC
>DAOMHE010000114.1:0-1738 GCA_035430785.1 Spirochaetota bacterium
GAGAACGGTCTGACTTACATTCTGTCATTTAAAAACAAGAAGGCGGAGAAATAAATTGATTTCTGATCCAATGCAGTTTTTGAAAATAGGAACTTACCGAATGCCTTTCGGAAAATATGAGGGTAGGCGGCTCATCGATATTCCCGAAGAATATTATATATGGTTTAAACAAAAAGGATTGCCCGAAGGAGAGCTCGGTCTGATGATGGCTGCAGCGTATGAAATTAAACTTAACGGGCTTGAACATCTTTTTGACGAGTTCAAATAAAAACGGGAATTAAATGTCTGCTGATAACAATATAAAGAAACCTTCTCTTCAGAAAATTGAGGAAGTAACGGAAGTACTAAACACTCTTCTTGAAAACAGTTCCTTTCTATCTGAAATGCCTGATGAAAAGAGAATAGCGCTTATAAAGGCTGCGGGAAAATTGTCCCGTCCTGATATAAATGATGACAGAAAAAGAAAAAAAGAAGCGAAGATTAATAGAAAGAAAGAAAAGAGAAAAGAAGTCCGTTCGGCAAATGCCGCGACCGGAATCAGAAGCGCAAGAGAATCCTCTGTGTTTTCAGCTCCCTTGCAGATTGAACTTTCTGACAGCAGCAAATTTATAAAAAAATTATCTTCACCGAAAACATGTTATATCTGTGATAAAGAATATTTTGATCTTCATTTTTTCTATGATTCTATGTGTCCGGAATGCGCGGAACTGAATTATTCGAAAAGATTTCAGTCGGCGGACTTGAGAGGAAAAACCGCTCTTATAACAGGTTCTCGTCTAAAGATAGGTTATCACGCGGCCCTTATGCTTCTGCGTGCCGGCGCCCGTGTAATTGCTACAACGCGTTTTCCGGCTGATTCGGCTTTGAGGTATTCGAAAGAAAAAGATTTTAATGAATGGAAAGACCGACTTCACGTTTACGGTCTTGATCTCAGACATACTCCGAGTGTTGAAATTTTCTGCAGTTATGTTGAATCGAATTATGACCGGATGGATATTCTTATAAATAATGCCGCGCAGACAGTGCGCCGTCCTCCGGGATTTTATGCGCATCTTCTTGAAAATGAAATGAAATCTGCAGCTGAACTTCATGCTGATGCGGCTCTTCTTCTTTCTCATTATCACGATTGTACCGGAAGACTGAATGCTTTTTCTAAAATAGCTTCTGCAGAGGAAAAAAATATTCCGGTAAAATGGGAAGAAAAAAATCCCGGAATCGGTCTGCGAGCTCCGGCAAAGCTTTCGCAGATTCCTTATGCCTATGACTATTCTCCTGATTCTGAAGCTGTTTTTCCGACAGGTAAGCTCGATGCCGATCTGCAGCAGGTAGACCTTCGCACGGTAAACAGCTGGCGTCTCCGGCTTGGTGAAATTCCGACTTCTGAAATGCTTGAACTTCAGCTGGTAAATGCGGTTGCGCCGTTTGTTCTCTGTAACCGCTTATCGGAAATGATGAAACGCGATTTTACCGGACAAAAACATATTGTTAATGTTTCTGCGATGGAAGGAAAATTTCACAGGTTCACAAAAATAGACCGTCATCCCCACACCAACATGGCTAAGGCGGCATTAAATATGCTGACACATACTTCCGCATCAGGTCTTGCAAAATTCGGAATTTATATGAATGCCGTTGACACAGGCTGGGTCACGGATGAAGATCCCGCACATCTATCTGAACTGAAAAAGGAACTGCATGATTTTCAGCCGCCGCTTGATATAGTTGACGGAGCCGCGCG
>DAOMHE010000114.1:1838-7231 GCA_035430785.1 Spirochaetota bacterium
CGTTCTTCAGCTGTAAAATGATATTTGGTATAGCTGACAAGTTCAAAAAGGAGATTTTTCAGATAAACCCTGTTTTCATTACGTGTCATAGAATTGTGAAGTTCAGTGATAATACGGATTAACTCTTTATGGTGCCCGTCAAATTGTTCAATACCGACACTTAATGACTGATCCCATACTATCATATAGTAAGCCTGTTTTTTCCGTTTTTCTTGCTTTCATAAAGTTTAGCATCCGCATTTTTAATAAGATCTTCAATGCTAAGATCTTCTGCGATCAATGAGGCTCCAAGAGAAACCGTAAAGAATATTGTCTTTTGTTTTTCTACCTGGAGAAAAGTATTAGCAACGAGTATCCGTATACGCTCTCCTATTTCTTTAAGAATTTGAAAGTCGCAGTTCGGAATTACTGCAATAAATTCTTCTCCTCCCCATCGAACAAGAGCATCAAGTTTTCGTAAAGAATTCATAGCACTTTGCGTTATTGCACGGAGAACTGAGTCTCCGGTATCATGTCCGTAAGTATCATTAAATTTCTTAAAGTCATCAATATCCAAATAAATTATTCCGTATTTTATTCCATACTTTTTGAATTTGTAGTGATGCTGTTCAAAAATCATTTCTCCATAATGCCGGTTGCCCATTCCGGTAAGAGAATCTAAATAAACATCTTTTCTTAAAAGCTGAAGTTCTTCGATCATTGTGCGCTGGCTGGTTATCTCAGAAAAAAATTCTGCACCGCCGGAAATGTTTCCCTCAGGAGAACGTATTGGAATTACTTTTACATGAATAGGTATTCTGTGTCCAAGCTTATGGTGGACATATACATTTGCTGATACATGTTTTCCGGATGAAATAGACTCCTGAAGTGGGCATCCCTCAAGACAGAGAATTTTACCAGAGTCGTCTATATGCCTTAGAATGTCATCTGAACATTTGCTTCCAACAACTTCATCGCTCGAAAAGCCCGTGATACGTTCTGCTCCTGAATTCCAGAAAGTTATTTGCCTGTCAGTGTTTGTAAAATAAACACCGTCAGAGATTCCTTCCAAAATTTCAAACAGGAGAGTATTATCCATTGTTTGCATTATTTTCCTCTGAATAAAATAGAATATCACAGGAAAATATTAATATCAAGCGGATTCTTTTATCCGTGAAATGGATATATGGTATTATTTTTGATTTTTTTATAGACTTATTAACCGGTAATTAAAACATTGCAAGTATTCAACCGTCCTCGAAATGGGGAAGTCCGTGAGAACCGGACACAGTCGCGCTACGGTAACGGATAGATTTTAATCATATCCGGAGTCCGAATACCATGACGGTTGTTCAATTTTTGTCGCGTAAACAAAAAGGGGATACCATGCAAAAAATCAAACCGCTCTGTTTTCGCATAATCTTAAAGTACAAAGACCATTTTGCTGATCAATATTGTTGAATCAGCTGAAACCGGTTTTTGAATATATGCGATTGCAGGAGAAAAATAATGAAAAAGACTTTAGCTTTGTCTCTATTTGTGCTGACTACAGCGCTTAGTATGGGATGCGATGAGCAGAACTACGGAAAAGATCCCGAATCATTAGCAAGGATAGTTTTATTCGAAATAGAAGGAGATAGTCCGACTACTTCACCTGATATTTCATTTTCTATCGAAACGGAAGGAGAAGTTACCGGTTATCTTATTCATGAAAAAAAACCGGAAGATGACAATCAATCTATAATGCCGTTAAGGGATGACCCTAGGTGGCAAACTGAGAAACCGTCTCATTATATTTTGCAGGACAAAGAAAGATACGGCTCACGGGTTTTGTATCTTTTTATAAAGGATAAAAATTCCGTACTTGCCGAAAGAAAGTCGATTACAGTAAATTATCAAAATGCTAATCCTGCTTTTTCTTACATAAAAACAAATTTTGCCGGAGGATTTGTAATTGATCCGACAATAGCTGTTTACGGTAAAACAATGTATGTCGCCTGCGGTGTCTATGTTTCTGAAAAATATTCATCATCAAGAACAAAATATTCTCCATTGGTATTGAAATCTGAAGATTCGGGAGAAACCTGGGAAACGATTTATACCTCTTCTGACAAAGCTATGTTTACGTCAATTACGACAGATGATTCGGGAAATGTTTATCTGGCAATGAGGAGTGCTGCTGCAGGCGGAAAACTCGTAGTACTTAAATACAGCGGATCAACTTCATCTTGGAGCTATCTTGGTTCAGCTGACGGAATTTCTTCCGACACCGCAAATTATGTCAGCATTAAAATTTATAACGGCAAGATTTATGCTGCCTGCAAGGATTATGGTCTAGGCGGAGCTGTTGTTTACATGTGTTCCCTGAAAACAGGTGTTTGGGAAGCACTTGGAAATTCCGTTGCGAGCGAGGGAGATGCTTCTGATATTGATCTTTTAGTTTCAGAATCCGGAACTGTTTACATTTCATATTGTGACGAATCTTTCAGCAGAAAAACTTCAGTAAGATATTATGATTCTGTGTCGGGATGGAAATATCTGGGCAGCAGGGGAATTTCTTCTGATATAGGCACATATCCTAAACTTGCGGAAACTGATGAAGGAATAGCTGTTTTATATAGAGACGGAACAATTAATTCAAAGCCTGCAGTAAAACTTTTCAAAAATGGAAACTGGGATGATTTAGGTTCTCTGGGATGCAATGGAAATATGTCTTCAACAAACGGAGAACTGGTGTACTGTCAGGGTTCTTTGTTTGCTTTCTTTAAAGAAGAGGTCGGCGGAGGAAGCCTAAGATGTTCGTGTATGAAATATTCATCCGGAAAATGGAATTATGTCGGAGGTCAAGGCTTCTCTTCTTATTCGGTCGATTATTTAAATGCAATTAGTAATGATGGATCAATTTATCTTGTTTTCAAAGACTGGGGTGAAAATTATACCTACGGATTATCTTTGGTTAAATTTTATTAAATCAGAGAACAATATAATCATGAGGTGCGGGAGTAATTATTTCCGCACCGTCTTTTTTTACCAGTACGGTATCTTCAATTCCGACAACACCGATTCCTTCGAGCGATACTTTCGGTTCAATAGCGATTGTCATATCTTCTGTTATTTCATATTTCATTTTCGGAGCGAGAAACGGAGGTTCATCTAGAAGAAGACCTACTCCGTGGCCTACGAAACGAACCTTGTCGGAACCGAACCCCATGAACTCATTTGAATAACCGAATTCAGAAGCTCTTTTTTCAGCGTGAAAAAAAATATCTTCCCATATGGCTCCGGGTTTTATCATGGAAATGATTTCCTTATGAATGGTGAGCATTGCCTCGTATGCTTTTTTTACTTTATCGGCCGGTTTTCCAATGCTTGCCATTCTTGTGATGTCAAGATGGTAACCTTCGAGAATGAACGCATAATCAAAAATAATAGGATCATGTTCTTTTATGACGTCATCAGATGCTCCGAAAGGATTGGCATGAGAAATACCTTTCCCGGAACAGATTCCGTCAAATTTATTGCCTGAGAGCGTGTTAATTCCGGATGAACAAACACCTGGAGAAACTACTAGAGCTTCCTGTTTGCTGTTGAGTCCGCTTGATTTGTTCAGCCGGAAATAATTTTCGATAAAAAGACTGATTTCGAGTTCAGTCATTCCTATAACAAAATTCTCTTTTACTATTTCGGGAATTCTCGCTGCAATTTTGCCGCCTTGGAGCATAATTTCTATTTCTGCAGGGCTTTTTCTTGTTCTGATATATCTTGCATCCCATGAAAGATCATACGGCAAAGCTGAAGGAGAAAGTTTCATAATTCTTTCAACTGATGAGTATGATGTTGAATCAAGAGTAAATCCGATTTTTGATGCAGCATCAAGTTTTCTGTCTGACCAGATTTTTTTGAGATCAGTGCTTCCTGTAAAGAAAAGAGTTTCAATATGCGAAACGCTTTCTCTGAGCTTTTGATCTCCCTTTCTCGCAAGAATAAAAGCGTTACCTTCTGCCGGTATGACGAGATAAAGCGGAATTACCGAACCTGAATAATAATAAAGCTCAGACGGCTGGTTGAAAACGGCGGCAGAGATTCCTTTTTCGGAAAGCATGTTTTTCATAATATTTAAGCGGGAAGAAAATTCAGAATCGGTAAATGTAAACATAACAGCCTCTATAATCAGTAAAATTTAAAAGAAAAAACTGTCAATAATTAGTTTAAAGGTCTGGTATAGCGAAAAACAAAAATGATTAAATATATCTATTGATGTGAGTTTTTGTTAAAAAGATTTAAATACAACAAAGAAAATATTGTCATCTCTTGAGCTTGCAGATGTAATTAACCATAACCGTTTCATCAATTGGTTTTTCAAAAGTATAGTCCCCGAATACTGTAATCAGTTCAAGCGGTGATCTCTCAATTGCCGAAATGATTTCATTTTCGCTGTGAATTCTCTGAAGATGTTCTTCTGTGGTGTCTTTATTTTCATCCAGAAAGCGAAGCTTTGATGTGATTATACGTTTTTTCCTGTCATAGATGTTCTCCCATTTGATATAACATCCTTTGTGATAGTAATCGCTTCTCTGCTTATCAAAGTTGCTGAGTATATTATACTCCGTTGTTGAATCAAAAATAAAAATGCTGTTCTGATGCATGCATGCGGCTGCGTTTTCTAATAGAAGACTGACATGGTTCATATCGAGAATATAGTTTAATGTATCATGCACACAGAAAATGAAGTCGAATTTTTTCTTAAATGAAAATTTAGAAGCATCTGCGCATACGAGCTTGAAATTATTTTTTGCCCTTTTTCGTGCAGATAGAAGCATTTCGAGAGAATAATCAACTCCGATTATATTGTAACCTTCAGAAGAAAATTTTGCCCCGAATTTTCCAGTTCCGCATCCTATTTCCAGAACGCTTTCTGCTTGCGGGTTGTATGTAAGCATTAATTCTTTAAGATAATGAAACCATTCTTCATAGTCTATGTCTTTTAAGACATAGTCGTAATGTTCTGCGAAATCGGTGTATTTTTCTTTTTTGGTGCTCATGCTTGCTTTTATCATCAGTTATCCGCTTTTTTTATTTTTAAAAACGGATAAGCCGTATAAAGAATTACCGATAATTCTTATTCTTAATATAAGGATTATTTTCTTTTTCGTAGCCGATTGATGTTTTTTCTCCGTGACCGGGATAAACTGTGTAATTTTCCGGAAGGGTTAAAAGAACTTCATTTATTGATTTCATCAAAATGGATAAATTTCCCCCGAATAGATCTGTTCTTCCAATGCTTTGAAGGAAAAGAACATCTCCGGAAAAAATGGAAGATTCGATTACAAATGAAAATGAACCCTGAGAATGACCGGGTGTATGAAGAGGTTCAATTTTTAAGCCTGCTACTTCAATATCTTCTTTGTGCCGAA
>DAOMHE010000115.1:0-7231 GCA_035430785.1 Spirochaetota bacterium
CCGTCAAGAAGCTGTGCTGCTTCGGTCTCTGCTTCGTAACCATTCATCTCTCCGAACTCTTCTTCAAGTTCCGAAGCGCGCATTCCTTCTTTTTCAGTAAGTTCTTCCTTCGAATAGAGAAGTTCCCTTTCCTTCATACTGTCATAGAGTTTTTTATAACCCATAATGACCGTATCAAGAACAGTAGATTCGTCATATTCAAACTGATTCTGCTTCAGCACGGCCATTCTGTGTTTCGGGTTCTTCTGAATTTCACCTTCGCTCTGTTCAAGTTCGCCGGAAAGAATTTTTAAGAATGTTGATTTTCCGGATCCGTTGGCGCCGATGAGACCGTAACAGTTCCCGGGTGTGAATTTTATGTTTACGTCTTTAAAGAGCGGTTCTTTTGAAAATCTGAAAGTTAAATTTGATACATTAAGCATGATAACCTCTTGAGGATAAATTAAAAAATATCATTATTGTGTCAAGGGAGTTACTATTGTTTTAAAAAGCGGATTCTGCTAAAACAATTCGGTTTCTGCCGTTTTTCTTCGCGGAATATAATGCAACATCCGCTTTCTTAATAATTTCAGTCATTTCCGATTCCGCGCACGGCAGAGCAATAGCGCCTCCGATGCTTACGGTTACAAATTCAGATACGGAAGAATCCGGATGTTTTATCTTAAGATTATTGACGTTTTCAATTATTCTTTCCGCGACTCTTTGAGCCGCCTCAAGATTAATGCCGGGCAGAATTGCTGCAAATTCCTCGCCGCCGTAACGGACGACTATATCTCCGCCGCGCTTCAATGACGAATCAATCGCTCCGGCAATTGATTTAAGACAATCATCACCGGCAAGGTGTCCCTTAGAATCATTAAAATTCTTAAAAAAATCTATATCCAGCATAAAAAGCCCGAGCGAAAATCCATCGCGCTTCGCCCTTCTCCATTCGGAATCAAGTCTTTCGTCAAACAGTCTGCGGTTTCCGACAAGAGTAAGCGGATCTTTCAATGAAATATTTTCAAGACGCTCAAAGTCATGTTTGATTTTTATATGGTTTTTTATTTTTGCACGAACAATGTCGGGATTTATAGGTTTTACAATATAGTCTACTGCACCGAGTTCAAGCCCCTTCATCTGATCCTTGATTTCACTTACTGCAGAAACAAAAATTATAGGAATATCCGAAAGAGTTTTATTGGATTTGATATTTTTAAAAGCTTCATAACCGTCGACATCAGGCAAAACAAGATCAAGTAGAATTATTTCCGGCTGATCAGCCAAAGCAATAGACAAACCCTCAGAAGCATTATGAGCAACTGAAACAGCATAGGAGTCAGAAAGTAAGTCACTGAGATATGCCGCGAATGACAAACTGTCTTCTATGATTAAAACTTTACTTTTCATGCGCTTACCTGTTCATATCCCATAATTCAGCAGTTTGTCAGAAAAAAGCATATATAGCTCTTCAAAAACCCCTAATGGCATTATTCAAGCTTTTTTTGTTTTTTTTTAAAATAATTAACGGTATTTAAATATGAAAAGTTCTTGTAATTTTTATGTCTCATTAGTTTTTTGATGCTGACAGTTTAAAATCAGGCTTTACTTTCATGAAATCCTGTAAATCAGGTTTTTTTCTTGATGAATAATCAGCTTTTTTTACCCTGACTTCCAAGGCGGTACTAATGAAACTTTTATCCACAATCAAATGCAAAAAAAACAAATTTATTATGATATCAGCCGCTGTTTTGATAATAGCTTCATGCACAACTGCCGTTCTCATTTCCCTGTTTTCAGAACCGTCGTATATCGGCCCCATAGAAGTCTTCAATTCTCATGATATCTTCAAATCCGAAGAAGAATATAACAGCTATATCTCCGAAAAAGTCGCACTGAAGGGCATCTATTTTGAAAAAATAAAAATTGAAAACGGCGACAATTTCTGGAAAATCGCAAAAGACAAAGGAATAAATATAGATACCCTTCTCGCTCTCAATCCGTTTTGGAATTCGATCAATGCATCCACCGGACAGGAAATCATCACATCAAACCAGAAAGGAAATCTCTGTTTCGTAAACAGAAAAATAACGGACAAAGAAGCCCTTGAAATATTTGAATCTGAACCGGAAAAAATTCTTTTTTCAGACAAACCCATAATAGTTACAGCAAAAGACAAAGAAACCAAATATTATCCAGTATTCGTAATTGATGCAAAACCATCCACAGACAATATGACTGAATCGATGGCTAGCCAGTATACCCTGCGTGAAAAATTCAACTCACCTCTGGGCGGAAGATTCAGCTCATACTTCGGAGGAAGAGTTCATCCTATCTTCAACCGCTACGGATTTCATAACGGCATCGACATTGCGGCTCCATACGGAACTCCTGTCGGAGCTTCAAGCAGCGGAACAGTTCAATCAACTGGCTGGATGGGCGGATATGGTAAAGCGGTTATTATCATCCATGAAGACGGATACAAAACGCTTTATGGTCACCTTTCGTCAATTGCAGTCAGACCGGGACAAACTGTAAAACCTAATCAGTTCGTAGGCAGAGTCGGATCAACAGGATACTCGACAGGACCGCATTTGCATTTTACACTATGGCATAATGACAAACTCATCAATCCGCTGAAAGTACTCTGGTAATGTCGTCAGAAATGATAAAAAAATATTTTGACGGCGCGAATATGCCGCTTAGCTCCAAAGAGCTGAGCGGATTTACGTTTCTATTCAATCAATACAAAAAGCTAAACAAAGAATGGGATCTTTCTCGTCTCACAAAAGACGAAGACATCATCATCAAGCATTTCATAGACTCGGTTCTTCCTTCTAAACTCGTAAAACTTCCTAAAAAGATTCTGGATATCGGAACAGGTCCCGGATTTCCGGGTCTTCCTATAAAAATTACAAATCCTTCGATTGAAATCATTTTGGCCGAATCGCGTTTCCGCCGTGTTGATTTCATGAATATGATCATCAAGGAACTTTCTCTTGATAAGGCTGTAGTTTATCCGCATCTCGTTAACGAAGAATGCTCATTCGATGTAGACGGAATAATCACAAGGGCGTTTGAATCGGCAAACGGAACTTTACTGCGTGTAAATTCATTCCTCAAAAAAGACGGTCAGGTTATTCTTCTCAAAGGTCCAGGCGCCGACGATGATATAAAGGATCTCTCAGACGAATCTGTTTATTATTTTGAGCTCGAGAACGATGTCAGGTACAAGCTTCCGTATATAGGTCATGACAGAAGAATCCTTGTTTTCAGAAAGACAAAGGAATTCAAAAAAACCACCTACCGTATAATGATGAATGAACAGAGTGAATTTAAGAATCAGATTACTTCACCTGACAATAAAAAGTTTAAAGATATCAAAAAAGCAATTGAAAAAGGACCTTCAAAAAGCGGACTTACGATTATTCCGGGCAAAAAAATAATCAAAGACCTGATGAAAACTGATATTGAAGTCAAGTATCTGGCACTGTGCGATGAATCGTTTGAGACTGATCCGGATTTGATTGCAATAGCAGAAAAACTCAACAATGAATCAAAACTGTTAATTCTGAAGAAATCGCTTTTCTCGGAAATTGAACCTTCCAAAATGCCTTTTCTTGTTATCGATACTCCAGAGATCGAACAATGGAATTATACAATATCCAAAGGCGCAACTCTAGTTATTCCGTTTCAGGATCCGCTTAATGTCGGTTCAGCGGTGCGCTCAGCTGTTTCTTTCGGAATAAAGAATATAATTCTGCTTCAGTCCGCGGCATCGCCTTATCATCCAAAATCTGTCAGAGCAAGTTCGGGTGCAGTATTTTCCGTTAATTTCTTCGAAGGTCCCCAGTATGAAGAAATTGCATCGGTATGCGAAGAGAATTCAATACCAATTGTCTGTCTCGATAAACACGGTCAGAATATACGCCAGTTTGATTTTCCTGAATCATTCCTTCTTCTTTCAGGAATCGAAGGACAGGGAATTCCTGAAGACTTAAAAAAATACTCGGTTTCGATTCCTATTTCTGAAAACATAGAATCTCTCAACGCCTACGCGGCATTGAGTATCGCGTTATACGAATATTCATCAAGACCAAAGTCTTGATGACAAGCCCGAGCTTCTTTCTGTTTTTCTTAGAATTCCGGCATTAAGAATTTCTTTTGATCCGATTATGGTTATATTCTTCTTTGCGCGCGTAATCGCCGTATAGATGAGTTCTTTTGTGAGAACACGGGAATCTTCGTTCGGCAGAACAAATATCACGTTTTCAAATTCGGAACCCTGGCTTTTGTGTACGGTCATGCAGAAAGATTTCTCATAGCTCTTTAGAAGATACGGATTAATTTTTCTTAAAGCATCATCACCCGGAAAGTATGCATTCAATCTTTCTTCTTTGCAGATGATGCCCGTATCTCCGTTGAATATTTTCATATCATAATCATTTTCAACTGCCATTACAGGCATTCCGTGATAGATATTTCCTGTGAGTGAAAATATTTCTTCAACAATCGCGTTGATTTCACCGAATCCGCCCGGCCCTTTTCTTAAAGCCGAAAGAATCTGTATGTTTTTCATTCTCGCGAGCAATTCCTCAGGTTTCGCTTTGTTAACAGGAAAGATATACGGATAATCATTCGAATATCTCTTAATTTCACTTTCAATAATCTCTTTCAGTTTTTTTCTGAAACCCTGAAAACCTGATTCATTGTTTTCAATGAATCGAATATTATCATCCGAATTAAAAGCATCCTGGACTCCATGTATATCCGATTCATTGACAGCTTTAGATATTTTGCCGATTCCTTTATCCGGATCAAACCTAAAGCTTTTCTTCAATACTGTAATGCTTTTTGAGAGACATTCAGAATTATCTGCATTTTTAATGCTTCCGTTTTTTGAAAACGAGCAGATATCTCCGAAAACAGATCCCGCCTGAACACTTGCCAGCTGATCCTTATCTCCCAGAAAAACTATTGATGCAGAAAGATTCAAAGCAGAAAAAAGTTTTTTCATAAGAGATAAATCAAACATCGAAGTTTCATCGGCAATAATCAGATCATGAGGAAGAGGTTCATTTTTATTATATTTGGCGGAGATACTTCCGATTTTTGTTCCTATGAGTTTTTGTACTGTCTCTCCTTTCAACGGAACATATTTTATTTCTTTCTCAAACAGAGAATTAACTTTATCATTGTCTCTGATTTTTGAAAGAGCTCCTTCAACAGATTTTTTTAAATGAGCTGCGGCTTTCCCAGTAGGCGCACATAATGCTATCGAAGGTCTTTCACCTTTCATAAGCTTTTTTTTGATATAAAGAAGAATGATATTTACCGCAAGAGATGTTTTACCGGTTCCGGGGCCTCCCGATATAAATGATATTTTTTTAGATAAAGCATTTATAACGGAAATTTTCTTTTCTTCTTCGGTTATATCCAGAGCCGAAAGAAGTTTATCTGCAGCGGAAATTACTTCAGACGGAAGATTTTCAGCTGAAGCTGATGCGCGCCTTATGATTTCCAAAGCTGTCTCTTTTTCGTATTCATAGTATCTGCGCAGATATATTTTTGAATTTTCAATAACAACCGGAAGATTTTTATCATATGCGAATTTTGACTGGGTCTTATTATCTATTATATTATGTATTACCGGATTAAGTGTATCATTTTCAAAAGAATCCCGTTCACAGTCAAAGCAGACTGAATTATTTTTTGAAGCATGGGAAGCAATCAATGAAACAAGGAAAATATCCTCTTCATCTGACGAGAGACTCACAACATTTTCCGCAAATTCCAAATCTAATTCATCGAATAATTCAAAAGTTGAATATTTTTCTCTGAAATCAATCACCGCAAAGCTCCTTGTCGATTTTCTTCACAGCTTCAAATGACGGCCTGTAAAAATATATGCCGTTTGAGCTTCCTGCTGATACTCCGCGCAGATAAACGTAGAAGAATCCGCCGAAATCGTCATAATTAAATTCTTTATCCCGTATCTTTAAAAGTTTATATAAAGCATATGTATAAATGTATAATTGAACTGCATATTTCGATGAACGCATGGACTGAATCAGTTTTTCTTCTGAATAGTCCGATGCGTAATCACCGAGATAATTGGACTTCCAGTCGAGGATGAAATACTTGCCTTCATGACAAAAAACCATGTCGGCAAAACCTTTCATGAATCCTGTGATAGAAATTTCGGAAATTGTATTTCTTATATGCAGGTGCGGCGCATCCGTGCAGATTATTTCTTCAAATTTATCAGAAGCAAAATTGTCAAAAGAAAAATGAAAATCAAGTTCACTAATCATATTTTCATTTTTTAAATCAGCAAGGCTGAATTTCATATTATCAGAACAGAACAAAGCATTTTTTACTTCTTCAATAAGCCTGAAAACATCTTTCTTATAACTATAGTTTATTCCGTACATCCTCAGAAAAGAATCAATTACTTCCACATCAGGCTTATTGTTTGCAATCAGTTTCTCAAGCACTCCATGAAGAAAGTTTCCGGCTTCGCTTCCTTTCGGAAACTCATGCAGAAAAACTTTTTCACCCGATTGGAAATCTAACTCCCGATTTTCATCAGTTACATGTTCATAAGTGATGTCTTTTCCTTCGGTAATCATCGAATAACTTGCAACTTTGAAATTTCTGAATTTAATTTCAGGAAAAATTCTAGCGCTTAGTTTTTTCTTTGAATCAGGCTGATTTGCAGCTTGATTCTGTGAATCAGTAAGAGAAGAAATGTCCCTAAAAAGGAATCCGTGTTTTTGTGTAAATTCATTTAACACATCAGCAGTCTCTCTTTCTTTAAACGTTGGTTCATGAGATGTAAGAATATGGTTTAATGCCGAATATTCATTTTTTATAGATCCATTTTTAATTTTTTTCTCAGCATGATAAAGATAGACTCGGAATTTAGCTCTGGTAAGTGCTACATAAAAAAGACGTAAATTTTCAGAAATAATTTCGTCTTTATAAATTGAATCGATAATTTTCGAACTATAAGCCGATCCATCGTTCATAACCAGAGTGTTCTTCCCGTCAATTCTGCATATAAAGCCCAATTCTTTATCGCTAGGCTTTCGTAAGAATTCAGAAGCAACGAAAACAACCGGAAATTCCAAACCCTTGCTTTTATGAACCGTCATAATCTGTACGGCGTCATCATCTCTTTCAATACGAAGCTCGTACTTTTCAGATGACTCATCCAGAGATGCAGAAACTTCAGAAGCAAGTTCGGAAA
>DAOMHE010000116.1:0-7141 GCA_035430785.1 Spirochaetota bacterium
AAATTTTCGGAGATTCGTCGGCAGACTACTACATGGTAGAAGTCAAAGTTCCGGTTCTTTCATTATGTCCGTGCTCAAAGGAAATTAGTTCTTACGGCGCGCACAATCAGAGATCCATTATAACAATAAAAATCAAAGCCTCTGAAATAATATGGATAGAAGACATCATTCTTCTTGCGGAATCATCGGCATCAAGCGACATCTATTCGATTCTCAAAAGAGAAGACGAAAAGTTTATCACCGAAAAGTCCTATGACAATCCGATGTTTGTAGAAGACATGGTAAGAAGCGCTGCCGAAAAACTGTCTGCAATGGAACACATTCTCGGATTTTCAGTAGAAAGCGAAAACATGGAATCAATACATAATCATTCAGCATACGCGAGCATCAGCAGAAATATGTAGACGGGCAAAAAGCCCGTCTGTTACTGACCGGTTCTTTCTTTTAGATTCTGACGCATATCGTTGATTATTTCTTCATCAGAAAGTCTTTTTTCAAGAACGATTTTATAGCGGACATTAAACTTTATCGGCGTTATACGTTTATTCTGAAACGCAAAATTCCATCTCTGAATATCATCCATAATCATCGTATCAAGTTCGCGGATAAATGTTGATCTGACAAATCGCACCTGCATAAGCCTTCCGGAATCAGGGAAAAGCCATACAGAGATTATCCCTTCACAGACTTCATCTATTTTGTTGAACTTCATCATCTCAGAAACAAAATACTTATCACCCGAATCATCCTGTGTGCGGGATATGGAATCATTAAATGATTTCTGAGCAACGATATAATCATCCGCAGTCATCAAAACGCGGAACACCTCATCCTTGCTTTTTGCACTTTCAGTCAGAAACGCATCCTCGCGCCAGTTCTTCTTGTCATCTTTTTTTTGCGGAGCCGCACAACCGATAATTAAAGCTGCGGCAATTAGCAGAATTTTCTTCATTTCCTTCTCCGTTTTTTTATTGCAACGAAATATAAAACGCTAAAACATATAAGCATATAAAAGGGTAACAATGGAACAATTTTTCTTATCTATTCTCGATGCTGTCAAGGAAAATCAAATTCTTGCCTACTCCTTTCTGACAGCCGCATCGATACTGGAAAACCTGATACCTCCAGTACCGGGAGACAGCGTAGTTCTATTCGGTGCAATTCTGTCTTCAAGAGGTTATCTTTCACCGGTTAGCGTGCACATTTCAACAGCTTTAGGCGGTTCCGCCGGATTCTATTTTCTTTACTTCTTTGCCCATAAACACGGAAGAAACTTTTTTTTAAGCGGAAAAATTCCCTTCTTTAAAAAGGAATATATTTTGGCTGCAGAAAAAAGGTTCGCATCATCCGGCTGTTACATTGTTCTCATTAACAGATTTCTGCCGGGTGTAAGATCCGTAATCTCGGTAACAGCCGGAATATTAAACCTCAGTAAGATTAAAGTATTTATTTTCTGCCTGATTTCATCATTTGTCTGGAATGGAATTCTCACATACGGAGGATACTTTCTCGGAAACTCAATCATTCCTCTCATTAGAAAAGCTTCTTTCATAACAGGCGCCGTTGTAATTGTAATTTGTGCATTATCGGCTCTCATTTTCTTTATTGTAAGGAAAAAAAGAAAAAAAACGATTAATTAGACTATTTTTCATTAATCTAAGCAATTTTCTAATTGACGGCAAATTAATTTTAATATATATGACATAATCAAACATCTTAAAAAAGCATCCCGAGCGGGTGCTTTTGCCGATTAATGGAGCGGATAATGATTCAAAAAACTAAGGCGCTATCCGGTAATACTTCCCGGGAAAACCCCCTTCTTTTCAAAAAAACATATGTCCGCGAATTTGCAAGAACAAGTATCTTTTCCGTTCCTTCAAACAATGACTGCGACATTATAGCCGCATCAGACATTATCATCGAAGAAATACTAAGAAAGAACATGATGGTCGGCGAAGACTGTTTTCTTCCGCCGCGTTTTTATACTAACTGCGCAAGCAGATTATTCTATACTATGGAAAATGCAGACAGCGGAAGCCTTCTTATTTTTTTAAAACAGACATCAATGATATTAAGAGAATGCGGAGCTATTTATTCAAAAGATGAAAAAATTTTGACAGATAAAAAGAAACTGACATTCGGCAATCTCTTCAGCGCATTCTGGAATTACAATCCATGGAATGCTTTGTTTCCGTCTGTGCCGGAATTTGCAGATTCAATGCAAAAAAATAAAACCGCTCTTCTCGAACTGATTCTTTCATATGACGAAGTTTTTTCAGTCGATAAGCTATCCCGTGATTACTGCATGCTTACAGGATTAAAATATCAGAATTTTCTTTTATTCTCTTCTTTCATGGATTTTTCAGTTATTTCATTGCTCATACGTTTTGGACTCCTTGAATATATTCCAACAGAAAATGAGGTATCTGTACGTCTTACAAAACACGGACGAGCATTTCTCTTCTCCCTTACATGATATATTATCTTGACACGGAAATTATACCGTGTCCGATTATTTCATGAAGTTATTTATTCTATTCATACTCTTCTTTTTTGTTTCATGTTCATCTTCAATTTACCAAAAAATCGTACCAGTGAAAACCAACTATGCTGTTTCATCCAGTACTGGTTCGACCATAAAAACACTTAATTTCGATGCATCAATCTATTACATAGATGAAAACAATTCTCTTAAACAGATATTTGGAGATAATACAAATAATCCGGCATTTCTTGCAATAATCCGAAACGCTTCCGACAATCTTCTCGATTTCCCTTCTTTCTCAATCAAGCATACAAGAAGAGAAATAAACGAAAATATACCATTTGAACTTATTCAGAATTTCAGAACTCCGGACGAATTTCAGATTAATGACGGGAATAAACCGCTTTTCATTAAATACAATTTCAACTTCATTCTTCCGGATGACTACGCCGTGTTTTATCTGAAGCTACCATCTTACATTAAACCTGGAAAAATTACAGTCTCTGTAAAAATGCCGCTTAGAAAAGGCGAAAAAATCGTTGATTTCGAATACACCCAAACAGAATATAGGACAAAATGAGGTTTTATGGCAGTAATTGATGCTAAAATTGTCGAAAAAACAGCAAAGCTCGCGAGCCTTAAACTTTCTGAAGAAGAGAAAGAACTTTTCGCGAAACAGCTCTCGGACATAATTTCTTATGTTGATAAAATAGGTGAACTTGACACTTCTTCCGTAGAAGCGACAGATCACATAGCCGACATTAAAAATGTCTTCCGAGAGGATGCGGCGATTAAACCGGCTGTATCACTTGAAGAAATTGAAAAAATGGCTCCGGCTTTTGAAAATGGACATTTCGTAGTTCCAAGGATAATAGAGTGAAAATAATTTCAACACCTGAAAAACTCTGCAAGGGTCATTATCTTCTTCACATCGAATGTACCGAAGAATGCCTTCCCGGTCAGTTTGTTTCCTTTAAACTCGGACGCTTTACCGATCCTTTGATACGCCGTCCATTTTCCATTTTCAATAAAAACGAAAATGATATAGAAGTTGTTTTCAAAGAAAACGGCAGAGTCACATCGATGTTGAAAAACATGACCGATTTTTCAGATGTTGATGTTTCCGGTCCTTACGGACGAGGATTTACCATCGCCGAAAATGAGAATGTACTTCTAATCGGAGGCGGTGTCGGGAACGCCCCGCTTCATTATTTAAGCAAAGTATTAAAAACAAAAAACAATAATATTACCTTCATCTACGCAGCCCGTTCGCACGAGTTCATATACTGCGGCGACAGATTCTGTACCGAATCAAACGAAATCTGTTACGTCACAGACGACGGATCATTCGGCGATAAAGGATTTGCGGCAGACAAACTGAAAGCAGTTATCCAAAAAACAAAATTTTCGAGAGCATATATTTGCGGTCCCACTGTAATGATGAAATCATGCGCGGAAATTCTCATCAAAGATAATATACCGCTTGAAGTTTCACTCGAGAATTATTTCGGCTGCGGAATCGGAATTTGTTCCGGATGCAGTGTGGATACCGTTGACGGCAAGAAAAGAGCCTGCGTAGATGGCCCGGTTTTTGACGGCTCCAAGCTTCTTTGGCAATATCTTTAAACCCCGTGTGAGCTTATGAAATTCAAAATTATCAAAAGAGACTCTACAACAAAAGCACGCCGCGGCGAGCTTCATCTTCACCGCGGCGTCGTCAGAACTCCGGTGTTCATGCCTGTAGCTACTAAAGGAGCCATGCGCTCCCTGCCGATGCAGTATGTCGAAGATATGGATTTTGAAATATTTCTAGCGAACACTTATCATCTGTACCTTCGTCCGGGACTCGATGTTTTAAAACTTGCCGGAGGTCTCAACAATTTCATGAATCATCACCGCCCTTTACTGACGGATTCGGGCGGATTTCAGGTTTTCTCACTTTCGAATCTCTGCAAGGTCAAAGAACACGGTGTTGAATTTTCTTCCCATATCGACGGATCGAAGCATCTCTTTACACCTTCCATGGTTCTTGATGTCCAGAAAGTTATCGGTTCCGACATCATGATGATTCTTGATCAATGCGTCGAATACCCGGCCGAAAAATCACGTGTCCGCGCCGGAATGGACCGGACAATTAGATGGGCAAAAGAATCGCGCGAGCATTACGAAAAATATTTTGATAAAGAAAAGCAGGCATGTTTTGCAATCGTTCAAGGCGGAACTCATCATGACCTCAGAAAAGAATGCGCGAAAGAACTTCTCGATTTAGATTTTCCTGGTTACGCGATAGGCGGGCTTTCGGTCGGCGAACCGAAAGAAATGTACCGTGATATTTCGGCAATCGTCACAGAAATTCTTCCGGATGACAGACCCCGTTATATGATGGGTGTCGGTTCGCCGATGGAAATATTAGATTCGATAGCCCACGGCGTAGACATGTTTGACTGCGTAATGCCGACAAGAATTGCCCGCAACGGAACTATGTATACTACTCAGGGCAGACTAAACCTGAAAAATGCACAGTTCGAAAAGGACTTTTCGCCGCTTGATCCGGGTTGTGATTGTTTCGTATGCAAAAATTATACCCGTGCTTATCTGCGTCATATTTTCAAAATGCAGGAAATAACATCAGCGGTTTACAATACGTATCACAATCTTTATTTTATGCGTAAATTTATTCTCGATATACAGAAGTCTCTTGATGAAGGAAGCTTTTCCGAATGCTATGCGAAATGGAGTTCTTTTTACGGATAATTATTTTCTTTTGATATAACCAAGTCCGTTAAATCTTGCGAAAATAGAACCGTCTTCATCAAAAAGTTCAACATCGTATCCGCATATTCTGTGCTGAGTGCTGATCTCTTTTGCAACTGCACGGATTTTTTTTCCGCTTGGCGCCTTGAAATAACTGATGTTGACGTTTATACCGACTGTCACGAAACCGTAAGAATTAGATGCTGCAGCAAAGGCATAATCTGCAAGAGTGAAAATAGCACCGCCCTGAACTGAGTTAACTCCGTTCAAGTGATCATCACGGACAATGAGTTCAGCAACAGCATATCCTTCACGCACTTCAATGAGTTCTATTCCGACATATTTTGCAAAACGGTCGTCTTTTACATTTCCGGTTATGCTGTTATTCATTTATTTCTTCCTCTTGCTCTTCTTCTTTTTCAGCTCTTGCGATACGTTCTTCTTTGGATTTAATTTCAGTTTCAAGCGATCTGATCTGACTGTTAAGACCGACAAGCTTTTGATTAAGTCTTTCAAGCGATTCAATCAAACGTTCCTTTTCGTTTTTAAGAAATTGAAGTCTGGTCATATCCTTTGTTTCAGCAAGTCTCGGCGAAAACTCAGCCTTAACCATATCGGGACTCATTCTTGAAAGATATGCGTTTTCAACATCTTTCCTAAGATCGCCATCGGCAATACGCGCAACAGAACGCATATTCTCGGCACCGATTGCAGGATTCACATTATAGGCATAACTTTTCATCATCGTCTTTGCCGCAAACCGGTGAAGACCAAGCTCGCGGTCAACATAATCCTCGAAACTGGTCTTATGCATTTCACACAAACGCATCGCTTCAATAAGACACGCGCCGAATTCTTTCATCTTTTCACCGCTTTCGCGGAGATAATCACTTTTTATCCGTTCAGTAAGTTTCACAAAATCAGGGTGAGACTTAAACGGATTTTTATAAATATTCATATCTTCCGCTTTAAAAAGAAGCTTATGAAAAATATTCCAGAATGATGTACTATGAGAACGGGCAGTAACAGGCTGAGCGGATTTCGTAAACTGAATGTGATGAGCAAATTCGTGAATCGCCGTATAAATAATTTCATTTTCGCTCTGAACATTTGTATTATGAATAAGAATTTCGCGTCTTTCCGCATAATACAATCCGTCGACCTTATTGCTTTTCTTGCCGGTAAACGTCACCATAAAATCTTCAACGTCGCCATCAATTCTAAGCAGAAGCTCTTTCACCTGACCCTGATTCATGTTAACCTCACTTTATATTTGAACGGAGATTTTCAAAAAATTTATGAACCTCATCAAAGTCTTCGGCTTTGATTATGTGTGTAAGATATGAGAGCTTGGAATTTATCTTTTCAATTTCAGCTAAAGCCTTCGGGTTAAAAAGAATCTCTGCCAAAACATAATCGTCTTCACTCATTAGGCTTCTTGTTATATCCATGTGCTTCTTGTATGTGTTTCCGGGAGCATTCTCAATCTTGGTGCATGAAGCAAAAACCATTGATGAAATAAAAGGAACGGCAAGTGCTGACGCCGTCATTTCATCATGCTGTTCGAAGCTGTATTGATATATTTTGATTTTAAACGAATTGAAATACTTGGTAAAATAATCCCTCATCGATGAATCAGATTCATTGATTATAACTGCAAACTCGCTTGAATAATCATGATTATCCGCCGGTCGGAACATCGGATGAAGCGAAAAAAACTTTCTGTTTTTCAATGAATAATATTCACTCAAGCCGTCTTTTACCGCAGCAACATCTCCGATTATGCATTTGTCCGAAACAAATTTTATTGCTTCATCAAACGCTTCGAATGTTGAATTATGATTTACTGCATTTATCAAAACATCAGGAGTGAACGCGGAAAGCTCTTCATATTTTGAAAGG
>DAOMHE010000117.1:0-7113 GCA_035430785.1 Spirochaetota bacterium
TGCTGATAATCCGGAAACAGAGGAAATTGCCGGTGTGATATCGGCAAACGTTTTCATTTGAAGTTACATTATATTATATATCTAAGAATAGTTTTATTTTTCAAAACATGAAATTCTGTAAACTGTATTTAATTGATGAAGCTGTATTGTCGAAATAAACTCTTTTTCGTACATTAATCTTTTTCTTGACTTTATGCATAATTTGCAGTCTGATTGGTCTGTTATTGCAGTTAATTCTTATCGGATGGTTCTATGGCTGTCAATGAATGTGTTGATGATATTGATGAATCAGATGCTGTAAACGGTTACTGCGGCAAGTCGCAAACTGCCATTTCTCTTTTCTACAACAAGAAAAAAGTAATGTTAATCACGTCATTGTCTGTGCTGATTTTTTCAGCATGCCAGTCTGTGCCATATTTTTTCGCCTCCGGAATATTTACTCCGGTTGATTTGATTATAGTATTTCTATTGTCGGGCGCTGCAATATTTTATTTCTTTGGAGTTTCCAGAGTTCCGAGGATGTCGCCTTATGTGAGCATTTTTCTTGCTTTGTCTGTTTCGGTTCTTTCATTAATTTCTTCTTCTCAGATTTTGACTGCTATTGTGGTTCTTCTCACATTTATTCCGTTTTCATTTTATTTTAACGGAAGGGCGAGAGGCATAATTTACATCATTGTTTACACCGCAGTTTTAACAGTTGTCAATCTGTTGTTTTTGGATAAGAGTATTTTGGATCGGGTTATGAATTTAAACATGAATAACTTTACCGGGGCGGTATTTTCTGTTCCTCTCATTATGCTTCTTTTCTATTCGCGCGGTTCATATGATGAAAAAATTCTAAAAAAAATTATGCAGACTGTCGTTTTCGATAAAATGCTCAATCTCCCCAATAAAAATTCTTTGATGCGCAATCTTCCTAAAAATAAGGATTTTATTCTGGCTATAGTTAAGATTCAGAATTTTCCTGACATCTCGTCATTATTCGGATATAAAAGTTCAGAAAAAATACTTCAGTATGTTGCAGGGGTACTTTCAGAAATATGCGGTCGTGACGGGTATTCATGTTATAAGCTTGTAGGACATGAATTTGGAGTAATTATTCCATTTGATGATAAAGATAAGTCGAATGAAAACGCAAAATTTCTTCTCGATTTGATGTGGTTTGAACTTCTGTCGTATAGAATGGATGTCGGCGGAATGGAAATATATCTCACTTACAGAATCGGGGCTTCAGTAAATCTTTCAGGTGATTTCTCCAGAGCTCTTTTAAAATCAGATCTCGCGCTCAATATGGCTGATAAACTTTTTCATAATGTATATGTTTATGATGAAAATCATGTCAAAGAAAAAGAAAGAGTAATGAGTTCGGCCAGACTTTATAACGAACTTTTTGATAATATAAAAAATGGCTCTTTGAAAACAGTGTATCAGCCTGTCGTGGACAGTCTCACAGGGGAAATTAAATGGCACGAGGCTCTTCTTCGTGTAAAAACAGAATCAGGTTATTCTTCCATATATCCTTATCTTTCTATTGCGAAAAATACAGGGCTTTATAATGAACTGACTCGGGTTGTCTTAAAATCTGTAAAAAGCAGACTTCTGCAAAGTGATACTGATGTTTCTGTAAATATTACACTCAGCGATATTTCCCACCCGGGGTTTATGGAAGACGTTCTTTCAATCTGCCGTGAAGTTGAAAACAGAAAAGGAAAACTGATAATAGAGATTATTGAAAGCGAGGAGCTTGTCGAGATTGATATATGCAGAAATTTTATCGCGAGGGTCAAAGAGAAAGGCGGCAAAATCGCCATTGATGATTTTGGTTCGGGATATTCTAATTTCTGCAATCTGTTAAACCTTTCTTTTGATATTGTTAAAATCGACGGATCTCTTATACGTTCGGCAGAGCTTGATCCGAATGCTCTGACTATGATAGAAAGCATTTCATCATTTTGTCATAAAAGCGGAAAACAGATTGTTGCCGAATATGTTGAAAGCGAGAGTCTTCTTGATATCGTAAAGAAAAACAATATTCAGTTCGCTCAGGGTTATCTCTTCGGAATGCCTTCTTGATAAAGCTTTTCAAACGGTTCAATATTATATTGATTTTTATTTTGATTGGCATTAAAATTACAAATGCTGCCGGGGGGATGATTTATGCCGAAAAATATTCTCATAGTCGATGATGCAGCTTCAATACGTCAGGCATTATCTTTTGTGCTGTCCAACAACGGGTTTAATGTGACAGAGGCAGCGGACGGAGATGAAGCTCTTGGAAAATGCGGAGTAAAGCGATTTGATCTGATAATATCGGATGTAAATATGCCTAATACAGACGGCCTGACATTTGCTGAAAAGCTTAAGAATAATAAAGATTATATTACTAATGCAGATACGCCGTTTATAATGCTTACAACCGAATCTTCCGAAGAAATGAGAGCGGAGGGGCGTGCTGCAGGTGTAATGGGATGGATGGTTAAGCCTTTTCCGCCTGAAAAGCTTCTTGAATCCATAAATCGAGTGTTGGGAAACAAGGAATGAATATTGTAAGTTTAAAAATGCTTTTTCGTGCAATGAGAGGATATTCATGAATTCCGAAATCAGAAACGAATCGGAAAAATTGAAAAAAGAAGCACTTTTGATAAAAGATAATCTGCGTGAACTTTTTGAAAATATTTCCGTTAAAGTAAAATCTTCATCTCATTCAATAGCATCGTTTATTGATGATGTTTCTCCGTATGTTAAGCATTTTTTCCCGGTTGAGGGTTATAACGGTGAAAATACTTTTTTTAACCGCACCGTTAAATCAGCAAAAGAAAGGCTTTCAGTTTCAGTAAACAAGGCTGTAAAGATAATGTCGGAAGACTCTGATATTCATGAGATTATATCAAGCAGTATTGCCGATATTGATAAACTCAGCGCAAGCGTCGCAACTGTTCTAGGTCATCTTGAGTCGGTGGAGATGTATGCTGTAAATACAATGGTAATTTCCGCGCGAGCGGGAGATATCGGAATTTCGCTTGCCACTATTTCAAAGAAGATGAGTGATCTTTCAAGACAGGGAGCGGCGCTTGGGGACAAATTTTCCAATCAGATGAATTCTCTTGTAGCAGTTTCTGAAAAATTTGTTTCAATTAAAAATGATATCGATATGCTTTATGAAAGCAGTCTTACTTCTTTTCAGCTTTCGGGACGTGATAACTTTGATAAATTCGGTTATAGTTTAAATTCTCTTTCAGTATCTGTTAATAAGGATTTATCTATAATGGCATCTGCCCGGGAAAAACTTGAGAGTGTCATTGTCAATTACCAGCTTGAAGATCTTTTCAGACAGGATATAGAAAAGCTGATTTTTCTTATTAATTATTTTGTACGTTATCCTTCGGATGATGATTTTTTTTCTTGGCTTGTGTCAAAAAAACTAGAAGCGGTCAAACACAGTATGGACATGTTTCTTGACACGATCGGTTCTATTTTTGCAGATATCGAAACTTCGTATGAATCCTTTATTTCGAATTTCAATTCAGAAAAGAAAGATAATGAGAAGAAGCAGCTTTCTGAAGTATGGGATAGAATAAATACTCTGCAGAATGAATATTCCCGGCATTTAGAAGGGATTGTAGGCATGAAGCTCAAGCTGAAAAACATCGCTTCAGAAGTTGAAGTCAACATGGCTAAGTTCGGTGATTTTTATAAAAAACTTACTGATATATCTAAAAATTTTGAAAGAATAATTCTTCTTACCCGTATTGAACTTGCACGTTACGATGAACTAAAACGCTCTCTCGAAGGTTCTTTGTCCGATGTAAGCGATATTCCCCGCCTTATTAAAAATGAAGCGGAGAGAGGTGCGGCTCATTATTCTCTGACTTATTCTGCGCTGAAAAAAAATCTCAGGCATTATAACCGATCGTTTGATGTTCAAAAAGAGATTCTTGAAGAATGTGCACACTCAATTAAAAAAATGACTGATGATGTGAACGAATCACGGATGTATCACGATGATTTCGAAAAAAAAATGCATACTCATTTTGACGAAATGGAAAATCTTCTGAAAAGCGATATAAACAGGTTTGATGCGTTTATAGAAGTTAGAAATATCATTGACGATGCGCTTTCTTTTTACAAAAAAAATACGGTCGAAGGTAAAGATTATTCCGGAATGATTTCTTCTCTCAAGGAAGCTGTCGCTTCACAGACCGGTGTCAGTGAATATGAGATCAATATGCTTCTTTCGTTTGTAAGCGAACTCTCGGAGGATGTGTCATCAAATGCAGGAACGATTGAATTTTTTTGATCAGTTGCGGAACTCTATTGTTTCGCCCGAAATTCTGCTGTAAACTTTTTTTACTGATTTTTCGATTTCTTCGCCCGTTCTTGGTTCGTAATATGATAATACACTTTTTACATAATTTATGGTATCTTTAATCGGCGGAATACCTCCGGCTTTTTTTACACGGGAACTACCTGCGTGATAGGCAGCTAAAGCCATAATAACATCATTTGAAAATTCGTCCATGAGACCTGCAAAGTGCCTTGTTCCTGCATAAATATTTTCTGCCGGGTCATAAGCATCTTTTATTCGGTAAATTTTCGCTGTTGCCGGCATAAGCTGCATAAGACCCATAGCGCCCTTGCATGACCTTGCTCGGGGATTGAAATCAGATTCGATCTTGATTATGCACTTAATAAGATAAGGATCGATTGTATTCTTTGCACATTCGGCTTCGATAATATCATCAAATTCGGATTTGCTGATAGTCTTGGCTGAAGCAGACCTTTTAACTATTTTTGCTGAACGTATTTCTATGACGCCGTCTTTTTCAGTTTGTTTTAATTGTGCAAAGCTCAATGCCGGAAAGAAGGCAAAAAGAAAAAATAATATGCTTTTAACTCTCATTGAATTATCTTGACAAATATCTTTGCTGCGGTCAAGCAAAAGAGAGGATAATTAATGACTAAAGTCGGTGTGATAGGCGCTGGAGCAAGCGGAATATTTTCTGCGATTTTTGCGGCAGAAAAATGTCTAGTAACAGTTTTTGAAAAAAATGACCGCCCTCTAAAAAAAGTAACCGCGAGCGGAAACGGCCAGTGCAATATTTCAAATGTAAGGATCGGCCGCAATGACTATCATGGCGATTCTGATTTTGCAATCAAGGTGATTTCGCATTTCGGATTGGATTCCGTCAGGGATTATTTTTATGATTTAGGAATTCCCTTTTCTGAAGGAAAAAACGGAAAGCTCTATCCTTTTTCATTTCAGAGTTCATCTGTCGTTGATGCACTTCTTTTTGATGCCCAAAGAAAAAATGTAAATATAAAAACTCTTTCACGTATCTCCCGGATAAATAAGATAAAAGATAAATTCGAACTTTCAGTTGATAATAATGAAGTTTATGATTTTGATAAAATTATTATAGCTTCAGGCGGTTGTTCATATCCGTCGCTCGGCGGAACTTCTGACGGTTATAAAATATCATCTTCAATCGGGCACAAAGTGATAGAACCTTTTCCGGCAGTTGTTCCGGTGAATATTCCGCTTAAAAAGATTCACCGCTTGGAGGGCATAAAATGGAACTGCGCACTTAAAGTTATTTCTAACGGCAAAGAACTCAGGCGCTCAGAAGGTGAAATACTTTTTACGAAATACGGTTTTTCAGGACCTGTGACTCTTGATGTTTCGAGATATGTAAACGATCCTGATGTTGATGATAAAGAAATTGAAATCGATCTGTTTCCTTCGATAAAACACGGTGAACTTGTTAAACTGCTCGAAAAAATATTTTCTGTAAGAGGCAGATCAGCCTCATCTGCACTCGACGGTATTTTGAAAAAACGCATGGGTCAGGTTTTTCTTGAACTTGCTTCGTTTGATCCTTCGCGTGAGGCGTTTTCTTACATGGATAGGTGCGCCGAGATATCGTCACTGTTAAAAGCTTCGCGTTTCAATCCTGGCGAAGCCAGAGGATTTGCTGAAGCAGTTGTTGCTGCAGGAGGCGTAGACTGCAATGAAGTTAATCCGTTTACAATGGAATCGAAAAAAACAAGAGGTATACATTTAACAGGAGAAATTCTTGATGTTGACGGTGATACAGGCGGATTTAATCTGCACTTTGCGTGGGCAAGCGGTGCGCTTGCCGGAATGGCTGTCAGACCATCAAAGTAAAGCCTTCAATTGACGAAACAGATCCTGTGAGTGCATTAAGTTTTTCTTTGCTTTCAAAATTGGCAGAAACTGTGAAGCTTATAAATTTTCCGCCGCCGCTTGTTTTTTCAGAAAGACTGAATGTTTCAAGTTTTTCTGAAAGCAGAACTCTGACTGATTCTGAAACAAAATCAGAGGTGCGGAAAACAGCTTTGAATGTTATTTCTCTAGGAAATTCGCTCATCTTGACTTAAATATTCTGTAAAGTATTGTATGTGCGAAAAAAAGACATATTCTGAATAAACGTCCGATTCTCCATGGTTTGGTGATTATTCTGTAAAACCATTCCGTGCCGCGTTCGGTAAAAAATTCGGGGGCCTTTCTGTTTTCGCCGGATATGATATCCAAGGATCCGCCCGCGCTGATGAAAACTACGTTTTTGAATTGTTTGCTGAACTTTGCGATCCAGCGGTCTTCTTTCGGAAATCCCATTCCAACGAAAACGATGTTTGCTTCAGATTTTCTTATGGCTTCAACAACTGATTTTTCACGGTCAGGATTGAAAAAACCGCCGTGTCTGCCGACTATTCGTATATTCGGAAAAGATTTTTTAATGTTTGAGAAAGCTCTTTCTGCGGTTTCAGGTTTTCCGCCGACAAGAAATATTGAAAGCTCTTTTATTTCTGAAATTCTTATAAGTTCCATCATAAAATGAGTGAAGGGGATTCTTTCTCTGATTGGAAACTTGAGCATTTTAGCCGCCCACTGAATACCGGCTCCTGATGCGAATCTGAGAGAAGATTTATTGTAAATAGTCTTAAGTTCTCTGTTTGCGCGGTAACGGAGAAGTTTGTACGGATTAAGGTTGATAACGTGATGAACTCCGCCTTCTTCGATCATCTTTACGACTTTTGCAACGGCGTGCATGCACGTGAGATTGTCAATGCCCATACCTAGGATATTTGATA
>DAOMHE010000118.1:0-7111 GCA_035430785.1 Spirochaetota bacterium
GGAGGCGTGTAGGTTGCTCCTTCAATCGTTCCTTCGCTGATTATTGAATTTGCTTCCTGATAGAGATCAAGAGTTATACGGTCCGTATCAGTTATGTGAGGCGTAACCTTGAGTTTTATTCCGACAGATTTATAGTCAAAAGTGTAAGTCAGATTATTGTTTGAATCATATTTTGCGTTTGTCGGAACAGGTACTTCCGATCCTGCGTAAATGACGGCTTCCTGATTGTCGAGTGTAAGAATCTGCGGTGTTGAAAGAATATTGACTTTATTATCGTTTGCTGTCGCGTTCAATAATAAAAAACCAAGTGCTCCTTTTCCAGAAAAGTATCCGAGATTAAAACCTGTAAAAAGAGGTACTGTCGTATTGTAAATGCTTTTTTCCGTATAATTAGGAACATTTCCGAGAATTTGTTCTCCGAAAGCATTTCCTTGTCCAGCACTGCCTCTTAAAAACCAGTCTATTCCGAAAGTCCATCCGTCGCTGGTATTAACTTCCATAATTACAGCTTCAATGAGAACCTGATCTCTAACGGTATCAAGTGCATTAATGAGACGTTTGATTTCAGCGAATTCTTCAGGTGTCGCAGTTATGATAAGCGAATTAGTGTCCTTGCTTGGAATAATTGATATCTGTTCATTTTTTACCTGATGCGGAGGCTGATTTGGTGCCGTTGGTGCAGATCTTTGAGATTGAAGTGAACTTTTGGTCGGAACTTTTGAAAGAACTGCTGCCATGTCCTCGGCTTTTGAATTCTGAAGTTTAACAACATGTATGAAGCTTTGAGCATCAATGGCCTCCGTGTTTCCGGAAGCTGATTTGTCGAGCGATTTGGCAAGTTTTACAAGGCTTGATATTTCTCTGGCTGATCCGTTGAAAATAATGTATTTGAGCGGCGGATATGCTACTATGCTCATTGAATTTGTTTTGACTGTGTTCAGTGTTCTGAAAATTTCATTTAAATCGCCGGATTCTATTTCACATGTGTATACTATACTTGTGTCGTCCTTAAATTTGATTTCCTGACCGTCAACAATAATGAGATCTGTTTCCTTCGGGGCATCCTTCAAAGGAACAACTCTTATCAGATTCGGCATTTCAACAATTGTATAACCTTTAACTGAAAGAATCGTGATAAGAACTTCGCGAGCCTGTGAAATCGGAATATTTTTGGATGAGCTTATTGTTATTTTTCCGCGGAGCTGTTCATCGTAAACAACGTTTTTATTCAGTATCTGACTCATCATTGTGATAAAGTCGGATATCTCAACATCCTTAAAGTTAAGAATGAAATTTGTCGGAGCTTTTTTTGCGGATGTTTTTTTCTGGGCAAAAGCCGGGAAAAAAACAAAAATCAATAATATTAATGCTGCCGCTTTTTTGAAATTCATCATATTCCCCTAATTCGAAAAAGTATAGTCGAGAGTCGTCGTATCGTTTCCGCGTTTAATATCAATTAGTGCTTTTGGCTCCTGCGGAAGTTTCTGCCAAAGTTCAAATAGTTTCTGTGTGCTGTCAATCGGATGACCATTAATTCTCATGATGATGTCTCCCTGCCGGATTCCAAGTTCATAAAGCATATTGTCAGAACGGAGACCCATAATTTTGTATCCGGTGATTTTACCGTCTTCTCGATAAGGTCCGGCTCTCATTCCCTTCAGCATATTATCCATATCTCCCTGAATTTTTGAGAGCAGTTCAGCTCTGCTGATCGTTCTTTTTGTTGCAGGCTGAAGTCCTGATTGCGGGCTGGAAGAGGAACCTTCTTGTTTAAGCATGTCGAGTTCAAATTCGTTGGAACCTGATTTTAATAATACCTTGGTTTTTAAAATTCTGACTAGAGTATAGCCCCAAGCAGAAGCGCCTGTTTTGAATATTTCAACCTTATTTTCTGAAGCAGATCTTATCATCGCTCTGGCCAGTGAAGGAGAACCCGTAACCGTTCCCAGAAGAATAAGATTTGCAGGCGATGCCGACTGAACATTTTCGGAATTTTGAGCTGTGGAAAGCTGAAAAAAATTTGAATTCAGTATGAAATTATAGTCAGAAATTTTTTCAGCATTATCCGCTTGAAATACTTTTGGGGCCGTTTGTCTGGCTTTTTCACCAGGATGTACGGCTATCCGGGCAGTATCGGTAATAAGACTCGATATGCTTAACGCGAGTATGACGGCACCGGTAATGTTAAAGAGATGTTTTTTGAGAATATTCATATACAAGGTCAGAAAAAAACAAAAAGAGCTACAAGTCAATTAGTTTATACGCTGGTTTTGAACGTTTCTTATGCTTTAGTCAAAAGTTTTGTTTGCTCATATTTATTATGGCACATTTGAACATACAGGATCATATTTGAATTTTACGTCGATTTTTTTGGGCTTTAGCCGATTTGTACAGGCTATCATACTGAGTTCGCATTATAAGGTATAACTGATCTGCTGAATGATTCCGGGATCATATTTTTATTGAGCTATATAAAGCTGCTCGGATGTATCGATTTATAAGGTTTCGAAAATTATGATTTTGTATTCTAAATAATGTGATGACTGGGTTTAATCTCCAAAAATATCAGTGGAAAGCTTGTAGGTTTTTTCTGCAATTTCTTCCGGAGGTATAGTTAAAAGTTCAGCGGCATTATTAAGATAATCTCTGATGCAGTATGGATGGATGTCTTGACTTGTATTCCGTGCTGTGTTGCTTGCTGAAGAATCAGATTCAAGCATCATAAGTGACGGAAAAATGTATTTAAGCATTTCGATTTGCTTGTTGTTTCTTTTGTGATTTAAATTTCTGCCGACAGAAAAATAACATCCGAATTTCGACAAAGAGCGCGCAAGTTCCATACTGCCTGAAAAAGAATGAATAATGACCGGAGGATGATTTTTGAATTTCTTCAGGCAGAGAATAAGTTCATCAAAAGCTGAAACACAATGAACTGAACATGGAATGTTTAGTTCTACTGAGAGCTTTAAGAAGAGTTCGAAAACTTCAATTTGAAATTCTATCGGAAATGCAGATTTTTTTTTATCAAGTCCGATTTCTCCGACTGCCTTGAATTTTAAGAGATCATATTGTGCCAATTCTGATTTTATTGATTTGATGCTCATATTGATAAAGCCGGGGTGAATGCCTAAGCCGGGAAGTACCTCTTTATGTTTTTCGGAAATTCTAAGTACTTTTCCCCAATCGCTGAAAGAAATAGAGTTGTTTAATAGTTTAACAACATTGGCGGTTTTTGCGTCAGATAATTCTCTGGTTGTTTCGGCTGAATTATCTGACTGCAAATGGCAATGTGTGTCAAAGATTTTCATTAATGAGCCGTTTTAACTCGGTTTCTTTCTCTGAAACAGCCTTTTCACCGGCGGCTAAAATCTGCGGAATCCGGGTAAAGTCAAAAGGAAATATTTCTATTACATCAGGTTCTATTATTACATCAGGTTTATATTTTTCAAAAAATGCTTGAGTGTTGACTGATTGCATTATGTCAATTGTCTGCCAAAGAATTTCAACAATATTGGGAAGCCGTTTGTTTTTTTTAGGGAAAAAAACTTCTTTTTTGGTTATATCGCGTGAGTCATTTTTGAAAATATGAACATAAGCGTATTTTATCATTTTGAGTGTTTTTTTTACAAATTGGATAATAGCAGGAATGTTCTTTTTGATTGCAGGCAGACTGATTTTTCTTGTCTGGACGGCGTCATAAGGAATCAGTCCGTCTATTAAGGAATTCATTGATGTTTCAAGGAATGTCGAATAATCGGCAATTATTTCCGGGCGGTTTTTCATTTTGTTAAGCGGGTTTATGTTAACGGCAATAACCTTGTCGGCGCCCATTTTTCTCACAACATCGACGGGAACCGCGTTGGAAACTCCGCCGTCAATTAGATACGTTTCGGCATATTTCACTGGAACCAGAGCGCCGGGAATGGAAACTGAAGCGCGAATTGCTGTGAAGATATCGCCGTGAGTAAATGCTATGGGTTTACCGGTTTGAAATTCCGTACAGACTATTGAGAGCGGTATAGGAAGGTCTTCGATTCGTGAATATGGGAAGATAATGCGTCTGAAAATTTTCATAAATTTGCCGATATCGGCAATTCCCGATGATGATGCCGCAAATCCTGCCAGCGGATAAATCCGGTCTTCTTTATAATATCGAAGAAGTATTTTTTCGAAATCTTCCAGTTTACCTGCACAGTAAGCTGTACCGATTATTGCTCCCATGCTTGCTCCTGAAACATAATCGATGCTGATTCCGAGCTTGTATATTTCTTTGAGAACGGAAATGTGAGAAATCCCTCTCGATCCGCCGCTTCCCAGAGCTATTCCTATTTTATTGCTTTTTATTGAATTCATTTTTCTATGTGATACCGGGCGAAGTATAATACAATCATAAATTGGTTTTATAAAATAAAAAAATCCGCCGTTAGGCGGATTATTAAAAAATCAATCGATATGTTCGTCACCGAAATGCGTCTGAAGAGGATGATCCATCAGCCATCTTAGAGTATTTCTGAGTTTCATTGACTGAACGAAAAGATCGTGCTCAGGAAGTCTTTCTGCCGGATGCATAGGGCTCTTCCAGAAGAAAGAAAGCCATTCCTGGTTTCCGTACATTCCTGCACGCTGTGCAAGGTCAAAAAACAGAACAAGGTCAAGAGCTATAGGTGCTGCAAGAATTGAGTCTCTGCAAAGAAAGTCAATTTTGATCTGCATCTTATAGTCGAGCCAGCCTGCGATATCTATATTGTCCCAGCCTTCTTTGTTGTCGCCGCGAGGAGGATAATAATTTATTCTTACAACGTGGCAGTAATCCTTGTAGAGTGAAGGGTAAAGTTCAGGCTGAAATATCTGATCAAGAACGGAAAGTTTACTTTTTTCCTTTGTTTTGAAATTCTCAGGATCATCAAGAACTTCACCGTCGCGGTTTCCTAGAATGTTTGTAGAATACCAGCCGTCAACACCGATCATTCTTGCCTTAAGACCTGGAGCAAGAATCGTTTTCATGAGTGTCTGACCGGATTTGAAATCTTTTCCGCCGATAGGAACTCTGTTTTTATCAGCAAGTTCCTGAAGTGCGGGAATTTCAATACAAAGATTTGGTGCACCGTTTGCGAAAGGGTGACCGCACTTGATTGAAGCGTAAGCATATATCATGCTCGGTGCAATGGAAGGATGGCTTTCTTTTAAAGCTTTTTCAAAATTTTCAATAGTATCGTGAATACCTGTAATAGGTTTCTGGTAAATCTCTGTGCTCGCACACCAGATCATAACACATCTTTCAACTTTATTCAATTTTTTGAAATTTTCGATGTCGGCAATAAGCTGTTCTGCAAGATCCCATTTTGTAGCACCTGATTTAATCCATGTGCCGTGAAGCTTTTTTACATACTGAGGAAAGAAAACTGCTTTCATCGGTTTAATAGCTTCAAGTTCATCTTTAACTTTATTTAAATCGTCATTTGTTAAAACTGCAGCATGTTTTGCAGCTTCATAAACATTATCTTCGAAAATGTCCCATCCGCCGTAAACTATGTCATCAAGTTTTGCAAGAGGAACGAAATCTTTGATGTTGACATACTTGGTTTCGTTGTCTTTTTTTATGTTGATCTTACCCATCTGAGTAAGCGAACCCTTTGGTTCTGCCAATCCTTTGCGGGATAGAAATGTTCCCGCTATCAGCGTTGTGCTGACTGCGCCGAGTCCGGGAATAAGTATTCCTAATTTTCCCTCGGCTTTTGCTATTTCTCCTGTTCCTTTTTTCACAATGAGCTCCTTTATTTTTTTTTGAGCCGAACTAATATCGAACCTTTTGAACCGCATCTTTTTTTGTCATTACAGTTCATCTGACTTAACTAAGGTTTGTTTTCAATGATCAAGTCAAGAAAAAATATTGATTTAACAAGGATTTTTTGGTTTATTAATGATTATGCAGCTTAAAAAACAAAATCCGCGTTTTTATTGTTGCATGTTTGCAACTATTTGTTCTTTGTATCAAATCTGCAACATTATGGAGAGTGAAATGAAAAGAATAACTGCGGTATTTTTGCTTTTGATGTCCATTGCTTTTATTTCCTGCAGGGAAGAAACAAATGAAAATTATTATAATAATTTTCTACAGGAATGGACTTCTCATATCAGAAATAAAAACTATTCAGTACTTAATAAATATGAATTTATTTCAAAAACAGAATCAGAATATGCAGAAATATATTCTGATTACTACTTTAACAACATTGTACTTTTCGGTATTGAAGATATTGATTCCAAGACTAAAAAAATTAAATTCGGAGGAAAGGTTGTAAAGAGATCCGATTTGAAGGAGTCTGATTTTATTGGAGATGCATATTTATCGAAAGATTCATCCGGTATGTTTAAAATTAAGAATAAAACGATTGTGAGTTCTAATTGAAAAGCATAATTTTCTTTTTAACATTTTTCATTTTTTCATTTTCGATTTCTTTTTCCCAGAACGAGGCGTCCAGAGTAGATGATATAATGAAAAAGGCGAGAGAATATTATGAGCAGAAGAAATTTTCAGAATCTTTAAATGAATGGCTTACTGCGCTTGAACTTGATCCCGGAAATGAAAAAATACAGCAGCAGATAGAATCTTTGTATGAGGAAAAACATAAGAAAGATATTTCTCTTCAGCGCTCGAAAATATTTTACTGGGAAGCCAGGGGAGTGATTGAAAGACTTAAATTCGGTTCAAGCGATTTCTATGATTCTGAATTTAAGCGGAACAAGCTTTCGCTTGATGCGCTTTGGAATGAAATAAAACAATCAGGCTATTACTATGGAAGGATGAAATTCTCAACACCGGACCGAAGCATTGACCGTTTGAATGAAATTATACGAATTCCGGCTTTTTATGATATCTGGATAAAGAAAAACAAACCGGTTGAAAATGATGAGGAAGTAATAAATCTGTTGCGCTGGACTCAGTATTACAGAAATAAACCATATGAAGAATTGACTGAGCAGGAGCTTGATAATCTTAAGCGTCTTAACCGGCTTCTTCTTGAAATAGCCTACCCTTATACTTGTCCGCAAAGCCGAACTCAAAAAGAAGAAAAGCGGAAGGACTCTCTACTTGCCGAGGCTGATTCAA
>DAOMHE010000119.1:0-7080 GCA_035430785.1 Spirochaetota bacterium
GAATGTGTAATCAGAAGAATGTCTCCCGCTTTCGGCGGCTTGATTACCATCTGAGGATCGGCAATATCAATATAAATTCTTGTGCCTGAAACAGTTTCAATTTCCGTCTGAGGGATACTGCCGTAGTTGAAAAGGGTGATGACCGGGACTTCTGATCTTTTAGAACACGAAATCGCTGCAGATAAAAGACATATCATAATAATTATTTTTGCTTTCATTATTAACCTCTTTCCGGCTAATAAAACACAAAAACATTGATTTGATAAGAGGTGATTGTCATCATCATAATGACAATTATCAATCATGGTTTATAAATCAATTTTCCATTCGCCGTTTTCCTTTATCAGCCTGACGATTACGCCGTTTTCATTAAGAACTTCCGCTTCATTTCCATTAACTGAAACGGTTTTGACTTTACTGCCGAATCGGTCTTCAAAACTGTTGTCAACGCCCGTCACATTCATCTGAAATAAAAGATATTCCTTTACTGAAGAATCTTTCATTTTATGACTTGAACCGGCCTGCAGTTCCTTTTTTGCTTCAGGAGAAAGCTGCTTAATCAATTCAATATCAGAAATAGTTTTACTTAAGCTTGAACTGCTTAAACATTTTTCAAACGACGCGGCGTCTTTTTCGGCATACGCCTTAACGGCTTTTTTATAAACATCATCGGCTGAATTGCACGAACACAAAACCAAAGCAGTTAAAACTATAATCAAAGAACGCATTTTATTTTTTCTCCGTCAAAATCTATTATCATATTGTCGATGAGGCGTACTCCGCCGAAATACGCGGCAACAGCAAAAACCGCCTTGTGTTTAATCCTGTCAATGCGCCTGAGAGAATGATAATCAGCAAGAGTTATATAATCTATTTTTTCAGCGCACGCTTCCAGAATTATTTTTTCGGCTTCATGATACATCTTCTGATAATCATAAACACCGCCTTCAATCATTTTTTCAACGGAAGAAAGCGCATTAAAAATCGAAACCGCATTCTTTCGCTGAACTGCATCAAGTCTGACGTTTCTCGAACTTTTCGCAAGCCCGTCACTCTCACGGATTATCGGTGCAATTATTATTTCTATCGGAAAGTTTAAATCACTGACCATCTTTTCAATTGATACCGCCTGCTGAATATCCTTCTGTCCGAAAACGGCAATATCAGGCTGAACAATATTAAAAAGCTTTGAAACTACTGTAAACACTCCGCGAAAATGACCCGGTCTGTGCGCGCCGCACAGCTCCTCGGTAAGACCTTCAACATCCACATATGTTTTATGATCGTGATATATCTCATCCTCGTCAGGAATAAAAACAAGATCGACACCGTTTTCGCGGGCAAGATTCAAATCATTTTCAAGTGTCTTAGGGTAATTTGCAAAATCATTGCTGTCATTAAACTGAATTCTGTTGACGAATATACTCATTACAACGAAATCCGCTTTTTCCTTCGCGGCACGTACAAGAGACAAATGGCCCTCATGAAGCGCTCCCATAGTGGGAACAAAAGCCGTTTTTTTTCCGGCTAATTTCGCTTCGGCGACAATACTACGAATTCTTTCAATCCTTCCTTCTGTAAACATTCCAACTCCTCCGGAACCAGATTCTTTTGCGCTGACAGAAGAATCATGTCACCTAAAAAAAATCTTTTAGCGAAAAAATCGGCAATCTTCTTTTTTACGTCACGGCCCTTGCCGATCCCGCTTCCGTAAGTAACTGTTTTGTTCACAGAAAAACCGCGTTCAGATATAAGACGCTTGAGATTTTTAGAATTAAAAAAACACAAATGCTCAGGGAAATTATAGAACCGCCATTTTTTACCGAATAGTTTTGAAAAAGATATTCCCCTTCTGCATGTAGAAACAATAAGCATTCCGCCCGGTTTGAGATCATGAAATATTTTTTCGATAAATTTATCCGGGTTCTTCAGGTGTTCTATCGTCGCCCACATTGTTATGAGATCAAACTTATAAGGAAATTCCGTCTGAAGATAATCTCCTTTAATCACATTGAGATTATTTTTTTTGGCAAAATCGACGCAAGGCTCAGAGACTTCAATGCCGCAGGAATTCCAGCCCCTTTGATGCATATAACCGACGAAGTAACCGGCCGCACAGCCTATATCGAGAGAAAAAGGTTTTTCGAGTGTTTTTTCATAATCATCAAAATCCAGATCACGGAGATTAAGCCTGAAAACTCTCTCAATTTCCAAACGGACTTTTTCGGAAAAGTAATCATCATACCCGCGGTCAGTACGTTTCGTAAAATAATCTCCCTGATAACAGCCGTCAATTTCCGCATCGGAAGGGAATGGACGCAGAAGTTCCAGAGCGCATCCGGCACATTTATAAAGAGAAAATATCTTTCTTCCGCTGCCTTCCTTATCAAAAAGAAACCTGAATTTTTTTCCGCCGCAAACAGGACATGCATTCATGGCTCACCTTAATTTTCTTGATTCTTCCTGATTATATGCTTAAATATAGTGCATGGATTTGTCAAATGAGATACAGTAATAAAGCAATAATTCTTCTTGAAGACAAGTTTCTTCAGAACCGTGTCGAAACCATACTTTCGGAGCAAAACATAATTCCGGCAGGTGTGCCTGAATTATCAAGTCTTGAAAGCATCCGGCTAAAACTGCGCCAGAACGGTACCCTTGCCTTCATTCAGGAAGAAATAGTCGCACTTTCAAAAACAGAGGCACCGCCGTTTATAATAATTATGAGTTACCACAACACAATTCATAACAGTGAACATGAGGACAGAACCGAGCTTTTCCGCTCGGTCATTTCCGCATTCATGCTTTTGTCCCTGTCGCGTGATTTTGAGAATCTCAACATAAGCTTTATGATTCCATACCGGCATTACGATCACGATCTGATAAGAAAACTGAAAGCGGATCACAGCCTGTTTTTTTCAGGCATGAAGTTTCACGATGAGCCGATGAAAAGCGTAATTGAAGCATTCAGAAGCGACAAAAAAAGGTTCGATTCTCTTTTTACATTAAACTTCATCGAAACCGATGGAAATACAGAACACATAAATACCAAAATGAAGCTCTATTTCAAGAGCATAGAAAAACGTATCAGCTTCGAAGTCAAAAAAGAAATTGAAGCCGCCCCTGTTATCAAAAAAAATAACAACCTGAAAGCAGATGTCGTCTTCAAAAAAAAAGACGGAAAGATCATTCTTAACGGTGAAATGATAAATGACAGCGGAATCTATGACGGACTAAACGATTCTCAAATAACAATAATCGGCGAATGGGGAAGTTCAAATCTGCTTGATATAAACGACAAAATAATCATGACAGTCGGAACGCTTCTCGAAAACAGAATCATCACATATAAAGATGAACTCAGAATTTATCTGCGCGACAACTGCAGAATAGACAATTCAATCGCAATCAGCACGGCAAATCTTATGAATAAGCTCTTTAACAGATTTGCCGGTGCTTATCTGTGCGCCACCGGTCCCAATGAAAAAATCCTTTCATCATCGCCCGGATATTCGCTTTTAAAGACTCATATCAAAAGAATAAATTAAGCGCAGCCTTTGAAACTGAAACGCACACAATCATCCCCAAGACATTCCGAAAGAGTGTTAAGCAGCGAATCACTCGGGTTAATATTATAAAACCCGTTAGCTCTGACTATTTTCTCAGGGATATACTGGTTCGCGACATGGAAATAAACAGGACAATTTCCCCTGTTATTTTCAATCGCGCTTCTGATTTTTTCAAGAATCTCATCATCTACAAAAATCGGATCGATGCTTACATGAACCGCCGATATCGCCTTCGCCCTCGCCTGCTTAAGCGGAATTATATCATCGACGATTATCTTGCGTTTCACTTCATCTTCCGCGTCTATCTTTCCCGAAACCATAACGACTTCATTTGAAAAAATAATTTCCTCATATTTCTTCAAAACCTTTTCAAAGATGAATATTTCAACGGCTCCGTCAAGGTCTTCAAGAAGCGCCGTTACATATGTTTTTCCCTTTTTAGAAATTCTCTTCTGGGCATTTTCAATCAAACCTACAAGCGAAACGCTTTCAGTTTTTTCTTCAAGCTTCGCAGTCGAACAGCTCGAAAAAGCGCGTATCTCCCGTTCGTATTTTTCAAGCGGATGACCGGAAATATAAAGACCCAGAGTTTCCTTCTCGTATGTCAGCTTTAGAGAATCCGGAAAATCTGTCATCTTAGGAAGCTCAATATCGACGGAAGCCGAACCGAAAAGATTCGCCTGGCCTGATTTTTTTTCATTCTGAAATCTTTTCGCGGCATCCGTCATTCTGTCAATGGAGGTATAAAGCTTTGCCCTGTTCGGCTCGATTGAACTGAACGCACCGCTCTTGACAAGAGCCTCAAGCGTACCTTTATTCAAAGCCGAAAGCGCAACATTTTCAAGAAAATCCCTGAGAGTCTTGAATTCGCCGTTAGCTTCACGCGCGGCGATTATTTCCTGAATAGCTTTTTCGCCCATGCCTTTTACAGCATTCAGTCCGAATCTGATTTTTTTATCACCCTCGATTGAAAAACCGTAGTAACTTTTGTTTACATCAGGCGGAAGTATTTCTATTCCGCCTGCGCGGCAGTCAGTCAGATATTTTTTAACATCATCCTGATCACCGATATAAACGGATAAAAGCGCGCACATGTATTCTGTTCTGTAATGCGCTTTTAGATATGCTGTCTGATAAGTTACAAGCCCGTATGCAGCCGCATGTGACTTATTAAAACCGTACTGGGCAAATTTACTCATGGCGTCGTATATTTCTTCTGCGATATTCGCCGAAATCTTTTTTTCCTCCGCACCTTTCAGAAACTTGTCGCGCATCTCGTTTACGATTTCCATCTTCTTCCTTCCCATGGCTTTACGGAGCTTGTCCGCTTCGCCCATGGTGAAACCACCCATGACCTGGGATATTTTCATTACCTGTTCCTGATAGATGATAACTCCGAGAGTATCCTTCAGAACAGGTTCCAAAACAGGATGTTCATATTTTACAAGCGAAGCATTATGCTTTCGCTGAACATACTGGTCAGCCATTCCCGATTTAAGAGGACCCGGTCTGTAAAGCGCGCCGCAGGCGATGATGTCTTCAAATTCAGTAGGTCCCAGACGACGCAGAAGATTCTGCATGCCCGGAGACTCCAGCTGAAAGACACCGTCCGTTTCAGCTTTTCTCAGAAGTTCAAAAGTCTCCTTGTCGTCAATCGCAATTGATTCTATATCAAAATTCTTATCCTTGTATTTGCGTACGAGATTTACGGCGCTTTCAATGACAGTAAGATTCTTGAGGCCCAAAAAGTCCATCTTCACAAGACCTGCCGATTCAGCGAAAATCTTGTCATACTGACTTATTATGCTTCCTTCCTTCGGATCCTTATAAAGCGGAACATAGTGAGTCAGAGGCTCCTTTGAAATAACAATTCCGGCCGCATGTTTTCCGAATGAGCGAAGAAGTCCTTCTAGGCGAAGGGATATATCAATTATCTTTTTGTTTTCTTCATTTTCCTTGATGAATTTCTGCAGATCCTTTGAAGCTTGAATTGAATCATTTAGAGTCTTCTCTGTGATCATTTTAGTTATCGCGTTTGCCGCGTTGAACGGAACATCAAGAACGCGTGCAACGTCTTTTACGGCAGCCTTCGGAGCCATCGTATTATAAGTTATAATCTGCGAAACATGATCTTCGCCGTATTTGTTTTTTACATACTGTATGACTTCTTCGCGCCTTTCGGCGCAGAAGTCAATATCCATATCGGGCATTTCCTTTCTGTCAGGGTTAAGAAAACGCTCAAAGAGCAGATTATAATCAAGCGGATTAAGCTGTGTTATCCCCATACAGTAACTGACGATTGAACCGGCAGCTGAACCGCGTCCCGGGCCGACAGGTATTCCGACTTCACGCGAATGATTTATGAAATCCCACACTATCAAAAAGTATCCGGCGAAATCCATTTTAAATATTACACTGAGCTCATAATCAATTCTTTCGCGCACATTGTCCGGAATATTCTCTCCGAATTTTTTATGTGCTCCCTTATCTACGATTTCCTTCATGTAACTGTTAAGAGTATGACCTGCCGGAACCTCAAACACGGGAAGTACCGGTTTATCGAGAGGAAGCTCGATATTTATCATTTCCGCAATCTTCCCAGTATTATAAATCGAATCAGGATATTCTGAAAAAAGCGAAGCCATCTCCTCGCTTGTCTTAAAATAAAACTCCTCGGTGTCAAAACGCATACGTCTTTCATCCGAGATGGTTTTTCCCGTCTGTACGCAGAGAAGAACCTCATGCGCAAAAGAGTCTTCTCTGTTAAGATAATGACAGTCGTTTGTTGCTATCAGCGGAATATCAAGTTCCTTTGAAAGAATGGCAAGTTCGCGGTTAACAATTTTCTGTTCTTTTAGACCGTGATCCTGGAGTTCAAGATAAAAGCGGCCCGGACCGAAAAGCTCCTTGTAATAAAGCGCGGTTTTTTTTGCTTCTTCCTTTTTATTCTGAAGTATGAATTGCGGAATCTCACCGCCTATGCAGGCGCTTGCGCATATGAGATTTTTTGAAAATCTTTCGAGACATTCTCTGTCTATTCTGGGTTTATAATAATATCCTTCGGTATATCCGATCGATGAAAGCTCCATCAGATTCCGGTAGCCTTCGTAGTTTTCAGCAAGAAGGATCAAATGATATGCAGTATCCTCATCTTCGGATTTTGTTTTTTCAAAACGCGACTTCGGAGCAATATAAAATTCCTGGCCGATGATCGGTTTTATTCCGGCATCGACGGCTTTTTGATAAAAATCAATTGCACACGCCATATTTCCGTGATCGGTAACAGCAACCGCTTTCATTTTATATTTCACGGCTGATGAAATCAGCTCATCGACCTTTATCGCTCCGTCAAGAGCGGAATAATCGGTATGAACATGAAGATGAACAAAACTCATAATGAACTCCGAACCTGAAAATACCGGGCTTTTTATAGGCGTCAAGAATCAAAATTAATATTTTTTCAGGCGTTTTATATAAAAATCAAATCTATGAAATAAATTGACTTAAGCTG
>DAOMHE010000120.1:0-7054 GCA_035430785.1 Spirochaetota bacterium
AGGCGGTTTTACATGCGGCACAGAACTCGGACATGGTCTCATAAACTACAAAGCAGACATGTTTGATCTTTCACTTATCATGGCGAAGGTATGGGAACCCAATACTCTTGACACCAAGGATGATGATACTACAGAAAAAAATGATGTAACTTTTTACGGAGCGGATGCTACGCTTAAGCTGAATGATGATATCAAAATAAGACCTGCTCTTTACCTGATAAACTCAGAAAAAAACCAGAATCCGGCCGATTCAAAAGTTGCATTCGTAGGAAAAACTGCAATTATTCCTTCAATAGGTGCAAACATGAAATTCGGCGATATATCTCTTGATTTCGCCGGTGCATACGGTAGTTGCGCAAAAGATGAAAATGACGTCAAGTACAGCGGTTATGCAGTAGATCTTTCTCCTGCGTATAAAGTATCCGATGAGATGAAAGTCGGAGGTTTTTTCACACTTCTTTCAGGAGATGACGGATCATCAGCTACAAAAAGTAAATCATTCGCTAATTTCACTCTAAAAGCTGACGGATGGGGAAGAATGTATCTTCTTGAGAACATGCAGACTTTCAGCAACGCAGGTGATCACGCCTTCGCAGATATAAGAAGAAATTCAAGCGGTTATATGCTTGTTGGCGGTTTTTTCTCTTACAAACTTTCAGAAATTGAAGTTAAAGTACAGGGAGCATGGGGACGCCTGAACAAGGTTGCATCAGGAGCAAAAAAAGATCTTGGTGTTGAATTTGACGGACAGATTTCATATGAAGTTGAGAAAAATGCGAAATTGATATTTGAATGCGCTTATCTTGCAACAGGTAAAGCTTTCGGAGAAGACGGCGTAATAAATACAACCACAGAAAAACAAGGGGCTCTTTATTCGGCTCTTGGTATGTCATACAAATGGTAAATCAGACAAAACTTCATCTCTTTTAACAGCGCCCCTAACGGGGCGTTTTTTATTTCTGAGTAAACTCATCAATAATTCCAACAAGATAATCAAGTGAAGTTGTATTTGCAATTTTTCCGCGCAAATTAGCTGCCCCGCGTACACCGTTAAAGTATTTCAAAAGATGTTTGCGCGCAAGAACAAGACCATAATCCCCGTAATGATCTATCATGGAAAGAAGATGCAGTTTTGCCTCCGTACCCCTTTCAAAATCATCAGGAATTTTACCGGAAAATACCCACGGATTTCCGATAGCTCCCCGCCCTATCATTACTGCTGCGCATTTTAAAAAATTGATTTTTTCATAAGCTTCTTCGTATGTTTTAATGTCACCGCTTCCGATTACAGGAACTTTTGAAAGAGATGCGATCTCTGCAATAATATTCCAGTTTGAAAGGCCTGTATATTGCTGTGATGCAGTCCTTCCATGTACCGCGATGTGATTAACTCCGCAGTCTTCAAGAATGTGCACAACTTCAGAATAATTTTTTTCTTTCTCGTTATAACCTATACGTATTTTCGCGCTCACGGGTATCTTAACGCTTTTCACAACTGCTTCAGTTATTTTTGAAAGCAAAGCTGTATTACGTAAAAGTCCGGCACCTGCTCCCGGAGCGCAGACTTTTTTCATACAGCAGCCCATATTTATATCTATTCCGTCAGGCGCAAGCTCCTCAGCTATCTTTGCTGCATCAGCCATTGTAGAAACATCTTTTCCGAAAATCTGAATTATAACCGGCCGCTCTTTATCAGAGATTTTCATCATCTGCAGAGTCTTCGGATGTCTGCGGGTAATCGCTTCAGCACTTAAAAGTTCCGTATAAACAAGAGAAGCTCCATGCAAAGAACATATTTCGCGGAAAGGAAGGTCTGTATATCCGGCAAGAGGAGCCAATACAAGAGGATTTTTTAAAGATAAAGAACCTAAAGAAATCATCAAAGTCTAAACTGCATTCCCTCAGTAGCCGTAAATATTTCAGGCTTTTCGGAGTTCGAAACATTGCGATGCTCAATAGCTTCATAAAGATTTGCTGCGATTTGAGAATCAGAATATGAAGGGTCATGATGAGTCAGTATAAGCTTTGAAACATTCCATCTGAGAGCACAGTTTACAGCCATTGTGTAAGAGGTATGCCCCCAGTCAAATTTCATAAAAGAATCATCAAGAGAATACTGCGAATCTATCATAAGAATTTCAGAATTGTCAAAGAAATGCTTATTCTCCAAATTCAAAGACTCAAGATACTCTCCTGTAAATTCGGCATCAGTGGCAAAAATGAAAGTCTTACCGTTCTCTCTGAAGCGGTATGCAAAACTTCCGCCCGGATGACGAAGCGGTATACAATCAACAGTCATATTGCCAATTTTAATTTCTTGTAGAGAAGATATTCTTATAAAATCTTTCTGCGAACCCATTTCTTCAAGTTTACGCGGGAAAAATCTGAAATCATGCTGATACTCAAAACGGCTCTGCATATCAGCTACAGGCGAATAGATATGTATTCTGTTACCAGGCATCCATCCCGGTTTAAAGAAAGGAAATCCCTGAACATGGTCCCAGTGAGTGTGAGTGATAAAAAATGAAATATCCGTACCTTTCATGAATTTTTCATCTTTAATCAGTTTGTCGCCGAGAGGACGGAGGCCTGTTCCGCAATCCAGTATGCAGATATCACCTGAATCAGAAGTGACTGAAACGCAGGTGGTGTTTCCGCCGAAAATGTTAGATAAATCCAAAGGAAGCGAATTTATAAAGCTCTCAATACCGGCATCTGAGGAAATATCCTCTTTAGCAGCAAGACTCAGAACTTTTTTGAGTTTTTCACGATATTCCCCTGTTGTCAGGGGAGTAGGAAGCGACCCGCGCACACCCCAAAGCTCAATCAGCATTCAACACTCCAGTCATCACGAACATAATAAATGAAAAATAATTACCTTTCAATACTAAGTATAGTGCGTAAAATCAGTCAATTCAATTTCTAAATCAGCTTCATTCAATTATTCTTGACACGTCTGTTCATTAATTAAATAAGATAGCAATGGAAGGTGTTTATGAACGGTTTTCTGATTTTCTTTTTCCACATAATACCAAAAGCTTTTCTTTCCCGAATTTTCGGTTATTTCGCGCGCACCAGATTATCCGCGCACTTAATGCTTAACTGGTTCGTAAACCGCTTTAAAATCAACCTCAATGAAGCTCTTATCCCTGAAAAAGGCTTTAAAACCATGGATGAGTTTTTTACACGAAAACTCAAACCGGGCGTCCACAATATTGACAAAACTTCTAATGCCGTTGTTTCTCCGGTCGATGCTGTTATTGCAGAATTCGGACCCGTGACCGGAACAAGGGTTCTGCAGGCAAAAAACATTGACTACCTTCTGGCTGATATAATTCCGAATCACATGCATCATTTCTTTATAGACGGTTCATTTGTAACTCTCTATCTTTCGCCTTCCGATTATCACAGAATCCACTCCCCTGTTGACGGAGACGTAATGGGTTATCTCTATATCCCGGGCAAACTGTTTCCGGTAGCAGAATTTATGACTGAAGGCGTTAACCGGCTTTTCTGCAAAAATGAAAGAATGATTACTTTTATACAAACGTCACACGGCAAATGCGCCGTAATAAAAGTCGGAGCAATGAATGTAGGAAGAATTTCTCTTTCATACGACGATTTTGAAACAAACAAAACAGCATTCAGGAAAAAACACGAAAACTTTTACAACTCTGCATTTCAGCCGCAGCTTTCACGCGGAGATGAAATCGGAGCTTTCCATCTCGGTTCTACAGTTATAATGCTATTCGAAAAGGATATGATAAACTGGCATATTCTAAGACAGAATCAGCGTGTGCGGGTTGGACAAAAGCTCGGGGAATTTAAAAAGAAGGAGTTATAAAAGTTAAGGGAATTCTTAAATTATTCCGAAAATCTTAATGCGGGATTCTATAAAACCATAACACTTTTCTGGTTTTATAGATTTGCCCCATCAAGAGGTATTTCATGAGAACTTCAAATTCTGTACCGGCTGATGCCGTTTCGGTCTACAACAAAGCGCTTGAGCTGTCAAATAAGGGTGAGCTGAGAGCGGCTCTTGACTTCTATCTTCAGGCAATAAAAATTCATCCTAAATTTCTGGAAGCATTCAACAATCTGGGAGAAACATATTCGAAACTCGGAGAAAGAAACAAAGCAATAAAAACCTATCTCGAAGCACTGGCCATACAAAGGGATCACCGCGTTCTTCTAAATCTCGGAGTGGAATACTATAATTCAGCAAATTTTCAGCAAGCGCTTTCTCTTTTCACAGAATCCCTGAACATAAACCAGTCATTTACAGAAGGACATTTCTATACTGCGCTTGCTTATCACAGAACTAAAAATATTCCGTCGGCAGAACTGCATCTTAAAAAAGTTATTGAACTGGATTTCCGCCATCTGAAGGCTAATTATCTTCTATCATCGATATTATATGATAAAAAAGAATACAATAAGGTAATCGAGTGTCTCGACAAAATAAAGGATATTGCCGACGATAAGGCCTTTGTAAAAAAATATTATGGATTCTGCATGTATCATCTGGGAAATTACATGGAAGCAGCGGAACTTCTTTCAGAAGCAATGCACCTCTCTCCTGAATATTCAAAATTCAAGGATTACATCAAATCAATGACTTATGAAAATAAAATTAAGGAAATCGGGGACATCAAACTCAAAATTAAGGATCTCGAAAAGAAAATGATTAAAGGAGACAGCACAATAGGCGATTACACTCACCTATCTATGCTGTATATATTTAACGGTGAGAACAAAAAAGCCGAACAGCTGCTGACACCTTTAAAGGAAAAATTTAAAAAAGCGAGCTGAAAGCCCGCTTTTTTAATGTCCGCATCCGCAATTGCATCCGCCGCTTTTTTTATCTTTATCATCATCACAGTCGCAGTCATCACCGCAATCGCAATCGTCTCCGCAACCGCAACCTTCTTCTTCAGCTAGATTATATTTGGCTTCAGAATTAACTTCAACAAGTTTAACCTTAAACATCAGATCTTTTCCTGCAAGAGGATGATTGAAATCGAGTTCTACATCAGATTCTGTAACTGATTTTATTTTTGCCGGATGATGCATTCCATCAGGCATCATAACTTCGATAACAAGTCCTTCCTGAGGTTCAAGAAAATTCTTCATTTCCGACAAAGGAACTTTTTCAATATAAGTATCACTGTATTCACCGTAAGCATCTCCGGCTTTAACAAGAAATTCCTTTTCTTCACCTATGTTCATCGCAACTATCTGCTTTTCAAATTCGGGGATAACGGATTCTGTCCCGATTTCAAATTCAAGCGGATCCCCGTTTTCGGAGCTGTCAAAAATTTCTCCGCCCACAAGTTTGCCTGTATAGTGAACAGCGGCAAACATTCCATTGTTTATCATTCTTTTTACCTTGTTTTTTATTTGAAAAAACCGCAAAGGCTCTTTCTTACAAGCTAATGTAAGCACATAATCCCGACATGTCAAGGAAAGTTATTCACTAATTGACGGTATATTTGTACACAGAATTGATGAAATAATATCAATTGATAACCGGATTAGAGCGGTCATCGCCGTCTTCAAACAATCAAATTCTCTTGACATCACCGTATAATGCTTTTTCATGAAAAAATGCGGCTGATCGCATATTCTCAAAACCAAGGGGTACTTGAAAGTGAAAATATCGGTTGTCGGAGCAGGTGCTTTCGGAACGGCGCTCGCGATTTACTCAAAAAAATTAGGCCATGACGTTGCAGTCTGGTGCTTTGAAAAAGAACTTCCTTCAATAGTTGCAGAAAAAGGTGAAAACTCGCTTTATCTTCCGGGATACAAAGTTGAATCTTCTATTGTTTTTACGAATGATCCGGCAGAAGCCATCAGCTCATCGGATCTAATTATTCTGGTTTCTCCTTCATCTCACATAAGAAAAACATCAGCTCTAATTGCCCCTTTTATTACGAATAATACTTATATTCTTTCAGCGGCAAAAGGAATTGAAACCGGCTCACTTAAACTTATGAGCGAAATACTTGAAGAAACTCTTTCAGAACATAAAGACCGTCTGGCATATATTTCCGGACCTTCATTTGCAAAAGATGTTGCATCCGGTCTGCCTACCGATCTTGCATGTGCTTCGCATAACATTGAAACTGCACGGAAAATTCAGGATATTCTTCACTCGGAAACAATCAGAATTTACGCGCAGGACGATGTAATCGGCACAGAACTCGGCGGGGCGCTGAAAAATATTATTGCTGTGGCATGCGGAGCCTGCGATGCGCTGAATCTCGGAGCAAGCGCAAGAGCTTCTCTGATGACAAGAGGGCTTGCAGAAATGACCCGTCTCGGTATAGCAATGGGAGCAAACCCGTTAACGTTTTTGGGCCTTGCCGGAGTCGGAGATTTAATCCTTACCTGCACAGGCGACCTTTCAAGAAACAGAACTCTCGGCAAAAGAATCGCTCTTGGAGAAAAAGCTTCCGAGATAATATCTCACCAGAGCGCCGTTGCGGAAGGCTACGTCACAGTAAAACCGGCCGTCGAACTTGCCAAAAAGCATGGAGTTGAAATGCCTATAAGCAAGGCAGTATATGATGTATGCTATAATGATGCCGATCTTAAAAGCGTAATCAAATATCTCATGAACAGAGGTGAAAAAGATGAACTTCACGGAATCGTTTAACAATTCTAAAAAATGCAAGACTGTTGCAGACGCAATCCTTGCAATAAAAGGAGTTCCTCTTTTTTACTGTAAAGATGAAGAAGAATCAATGGAAATTGCACAGACGCTTTATCATGCGGGCTTCAAAGTGATTGAATTCACAAACCGCGGAGAAAATGCCCTTTCTGTTTTTTCAAAAATCTGCAGCAGGCTTAAAAGTCAGTTCAGCGACATTTACATCGGAGCGGGAACAATTATTGATGAACATGACGCAAAACCTTTCATTAAAGCCGGTGCCGATTTTCTCATGGGACCGAATTTTTGCGAAAAAACAGCTTCTTTAGCATTTAAAAATAATGTTCTTTATATTCCGGGAATTATGACTGTTACAGAAGCTGTCAACGCAATGAAATGCGG
>DAOMHE010000121.1:0-7040 GCA_035430785.1 Spirochaetota bacterium
GGAAGATAACCAAACATCAATAAAAAAGCCGTTTCTTCAAAGCCGAAACGCTTTTCATTCTGAAATCCTACAGTAAGATCTTTTACATCTATTCCTCTGTAGCGTAAACGACCTTCAACGGGAGAAGCTTCTCCTTCGTCGACTATATAACCATGAACATCCCCGACTCCGGTTAGTCCGACAAGAACACCGCTTCCGTCGGAATTTCGGAGACCGCGTTTGACATTATACCGCGAGTATAGATCCGGGTCGATTTTGCTGGCAATAAGTTTGTTTGCCCATTCTTCAATTCTTTTCATGGTGAATTCACCTCCGAAATATTTGATGTCACTGGAAAATGAAAGGAATTATTTGACAAGCATATAATGAATAAAAATCTAAATCAAGCATAAAGGATTTTAAAACAAAAAATTTGCATGTTGAAATAATAGAAAACGGGATATTTCATAGTTTTTAATTGCTTGCAGTTGTATTAGAAAATAGAAGAATACAGAAATTATAATATAATTAGCTAAAAAAAGCTCTCCCCGCAAATTTTATAACGGGAAGAGCATAGGGGGGCTTAAATTAAAGTCAGAAGTTTTTCTGTTTCAGAAATTTCAGCGAAGGCTTCATGCAAAGAAGCTGCAAAAGAAGCATTAACTGCTGAAGCTGGAATACTCATTTCGCCGAATTTAAGATCGCAGGCAGCGCAGGCATCATAGGCAAGAACACATTCATAACCGTAATCCTTTGCTGCTCTAATAGTCGAGTCTATTGAAAGATGACTCATCATTCCGCAAAATATCAATTTAGATATATCATTTGAATATAATATTTCATCAAAATCTGTTCCTTTGAATGCATTTGAAGAATTCTTGACCAATATTTCTTCTCCCTCAAGCGGTGCAACTGAAGGATGAATTTCAGCACCAACAGAATCCGGAAGACAGAAAGAAAATCCGGGATCTTTTGACAGCTGCTTAACATGAATGACTTTCATGTTGTTTTTTCTTGCGGCAGAAAGAAGCTTTGATGCATTTGATGTAGCTTCTTCTGAACCGAATAATTCCTTTTTTCCGCCCGGGAAAAAATCTTTTTGAATATCTACTAAAACCAATGCCGTCTTCATTAAAACATCTCCTATGAACTGATATCATTATGATTCAATAATCAGCTGTTTGTTTCATTTATTTTTAATAAATGAATGAATCTTATAATATTTCTGTATCGAACACTAATTCGAGTCATTCATTATAGCTTTTCCTGTTTCCTCCAGCAATCTGCGGACAAATTGCTCCGACCCGTCTATATGGCCGTAATATACAAAATCTGCCAATCCATGTGAAAAAATAGCCATTTTGAGATAAGTATCTTTGATTTTCTTTTTAGAAAAACCTGAAAACTCTAAAGAATTTGAAACTTTATCAACGGCAAGATTGGTATATGTATCAATTCCATTCAGATTAACAAAATTAGTGACTTCATTTTTTATTATATTAAAATATTCCTTATTGTTTCTGACAAAGGAAATCAAATTAAGTCCTATACTTAGAAATTGATTTGCATCAGGTCTTTTCTTGTATAATTCTTCTGCAAATATTTTCATGATATTCTTTATAACTTCGTTTTTTAACTCATCAATAGATTCAAAATATGAATATATCGGACGGCTTGAAACAGAAAGCCTGTCGGCTAATTCTCTAGCGGTTATAGCCGATAATCCCTTTTCCTTAGCTATTTGCATAGCTGTTTGTATTATTTCTTCCTTTGAAAACTTGGGCTTTGGCGGCATTCTTTCTCCTTTGGTGCCGAAAAAACAATACGCAACACATGTTGCGCAACACGTGTTGCGCAACACGTGTTGCGTGTCAATGCCTTTTTCATTTTTAATTGACGTTTAATTTCTGTCCGGTCGAATGCAATTATAATTTATCATGAGAATTAGATATAAAGAATTAGTTAAATCAGATTATGTTTCTTCTTTTTCACTCTGGGAAAAAACTGAAGGAATGAGTATAACAAAAGCGGATACTTTGGAAGCGTTTGATTTATTTTTAGAATCGAATCCGGGGCTTAGTTTTGGCGCGTTTGATGAGGATAAGCTGATTGGAACTGTTTTATGCGGAACAGACGGAAGAAGAGGCTATATCTACCATCTTGCCGTAGAAAAGGAATACCGGAGAATGAATATTGCTTCGAAATTAGTATCTTTATCTATTGAAGCACTCAAGAAAAATGGAATTGAGAAGTCTCACATTTTCGTATTTAAAAACAATGAAGACGGAAATGCTTTTTGGGAAAAATCCGGATGGAAAAAAAGAGATGATATTAATGTTTTTTCATTCGAATAGAGATTTATTGAGGATATTTTCTGCACGTAATCTGTTTTCTTCTGCAGAATAATCATCTGTTGATGGTATAAAAACAGAATATTGTTTATTATATTCTGCGTTAATTGTTTTAAAAAAATGTCTCATTGTATTTTCAGCGCAGGTAAACATATCTTTATAGTTATTTCCGGCGGTAGCGATAATTATACCGGTTTTATTTTTTATAAATTCGTTTCGCTTTTTCATTTCCCAAAATAACTGAGCACGGTCTATAAATAATTTTAATTGAGCGGGAACAGTAGAAAAGTAAAGAGGAAATGACACAGTTATAATATCAGCTTCCCTGATAAGTTTATAATATTCATTCATAATATCTTCGATGGAGCATTCATCTTTTGTAGAGCAGAAAGAACAGGCAGAACAGGGCCTTATAACTGTTTTAGAAAGAAATACCTCGTCTGCTTTAATATCCGGAAAATATTTGCTAATTAAGAGTCTGTGAGAATAGCCCGAAAGAGAATCTTCTCTCGGGCTGGCGTATACTGAAAGAAGTTTAATCTTTGATTCGTCCAAAAATCATTCTGCCGGCAGTTGTCTGTAAAACAGAAGTAACAGTAACCTCAACCTCTAAGTGCATTTTTTTACGGCCGTTCTCAACGACTACCATCGTTCCGTCTTCAAGGTATCCAATCGCCTGATTTTGATCCTTTCCTTCTTTAACAAGGCTGACTTTCATTTCTTCACCGGGAAGAACAACCGGCTTGAGAGAGTTTGCAAGCAGGTTGATGTTGAGAACATGAACACCGTGAAATTCCGCAACTTTATTGAGATTGAAGTCATTTGTCACAACTTTCGCATTCATGACTTTTGCCAATTTAACAAGTTTAGAGTCTACTTCAGGAATATCCGGAAAATCCATATCCGAAATTTTTACTTTTATAGACTGATCTTTCTGCATTTTATTGAGAATATCAAGACCGCGTCGGCCTCTGTTTCTTTTTATTGAGTCCGCAGAATCTGCTATCATCTGAAGTTCATTTAAAACAAAATTCGGAATTACAAGAACTCCTTCTACGAAACCCGTATCACATATGTCGGCTATTCGTCCGTCAATTATCACGGAAGTATCAAGAATCTTATAAGAAATAGATCCGTCACTTCCGCCTTCTTTTGAAGGAATGATTCTGTCAAAAAGGGCAAAATCTTCATTCTTGACTGCCATAAATATCATGGAAGCAAAACCGAAAATATAGACTATATAAAATCTGAGAATACCTACAACTCTGCCGCTTAGAGGCAGTTCTACCGCTGAAAGAGAAACGGAGACTACCAATCCGGCGATTAATCCGCATAATAGTCCCACTGAAGAAGAAAATAGAATACGGGCTGAAAAAGAATGCGAAACATATTCAATTACGATAAGAAATAATAATGAAATAATACCGCCGATTCCTGAAGCTATTGCCGCGTAAAACGGCGAATAGACAGAAAAAAACAAATATGCGAAAGACATTCCTATTATTACGAAAAGAAATCTGTATAACTTAATCATTCCAACTCCTTTCAATTAGGGCTAAGTGCTTCTGAAACAACGTTTCCTGCTTCTTCGATATCAATACTTTTTGCGAGGGCTATTTCATGTATAAGAAGATTATAAGCGTTTTCATAAAGCTTTCTTTCCATAATTGAAAGTTCTTTTTCTCTTCCGCGACGGTAAAGGTCTCTTGCTACTTTAGATACTTCATAGATTGATCCGCTTTTTATCTTGTCTATGTTGTTCTGGTAGCGGAGTTTCCAGTCGTCTTCTCTTTCTGTTTCGCCTTGCGAAATTATTGTGAGAACTTTTTTAACTTCATTTTTTGAAATAATCGGACGAAGTCCGACCTGATCGGCATTTTTGACAGGAATCATTACTTTCATGCCGTTATTTACAATGGTCATTATGTAAAATTCAAGTTTTTGTCCTAAAACTTCCTTTTTCTCAATCGCTTCGATTATTCCGACACCGTGCATAGGGTAAACCAGTTTATCGCCCTGTTTATACATCAACATTCTCCTGATATTAATCTGATAATGCTCCCGAGCGTCTATTTCCGCCCGAAAGACCTTCTTTCTCGAGATATTTCTCGAGTATTGATTTCATTTTTCCATGACTTCCGTCACACCATTCTTTTGGACCGCCGCCTTTTACGCTGATATCGCCTGAAAGTTCCTTACAGTTTGGTCCCGGAATTTTACCTGTATAGGCACAGAATCCGATTTTAATAATTCCTTCCGGTTCAGGCGGAAACTGTCTGCTTGGCATTCCATTATAAATATCTTTCATATAATGTCCCCAAATCGGAGCTGCAACGTTTGATCCGGCCTGTCCGCGGCCGAGAGTCATGAACGGTTTATCGTATCCGACCCATACAACAGTGACAACTGCCGGAGTGAATCCGCAAAACCAGGCATCCGCGAAACTTGTAGTTGATCCGGTTTTTCCTGCGGCAGGTTCATGAAAATCACAATCACCTCTTATGGTCGAGGCAGCGGTTCCTGCGTCAACAACAGTTTGCATCAAAGAACGCATTACATAAGCTACATCTTTTCCAATTATCTGTATTGTATTCTCTTTTTCTTTAATTGCAAGAATATTAGCAACTTCCTCTTCAATGTTTGCAATTTCGTTTTCGTCCCTGTCAAGAACGTATCTTATTGCAAAAGGAATAACATCTCTTCCTTCATTTGCATAAATTGCATATCCCTGAGCCATTTCAAAAGGTGTTAATTCTGCTGTGCCCAGAGCAAGAGAAGGGTTTGCCCCCAAACGTGAAGGAGGAATTTTCAGCATTTTGGCTGCATAATCAATAATTCTTTCCGGACCAACCATATCATAAATTCTGACTGAAACGGTATTAATCGAAGCAGCTAATGCTCTTCTTACACGTACCATTCCTGAAAAATCACCTGAATAGTTATCCGGTGACCATGTTTCTCCGTCTGCCGCGATATTCAGAAGAGGAGCGTCTGATATTCCTGTTCCCGGATTTATAACACGGGATTCAATTCCTGCACCGTAAATAAAAGGTTTAAATGAAGAGCCTGGCTGACGGCGGGCCTGAACTGCACGGTTGAACTGATTGTCGACTGAAAAATCAGAGCCTCCGACCATCGAAATAATGTAACCTGTTGACGGATCAAGTGATACAAGAGCTCCCTGAACCTTCAGTGATGATGAAATACTAAGAGCTGTTCCTGTACGGAATATTTCAGCCGTTTTATTGAGGTTTGCTGAATCGCTGAAAAATGTAAGTATATCCATTTCATCGATTTCATCATCGATAATTTTTTTACGGAGAATAGTCTCTATGTCGTTTTTGATAAGTACAGTCGGAAGACTGAAAATTGTTCTCAGTGTATAGTATGTTCCGAAAAGACCTCTATCTACACCGCCGTTAGAATAACTGTTTGCTCTTGATGAAATAATATCCTGACGTTCAACACCTTCCTCAAGATATTTTTGCGCCGCGAATTGTTTTTTAAGATCAAGAGTAGTATAAACGATTAAACCGTCTTCATATACTGCTTCTCTGCCGAATCTGCTTTCAAGAATCTGTCTGACATAATCAACAAAATGAGGAGCATTGTTTTCTATCTTTGTGTAAGCCGTTTTTGTCGGAAACTCCATCAAAATTGAGTCAATGTACTTCGGCCAGAATTCTTCATAAATCTTATCCGCGTATTCTCTGGTTAGGTATCCTTCGCTGACCATTCTTCCCAATATGTCAGGATTCTTGTCGTAAGCATTATGCGGATTATCAAGCGGCGAATATCTGCCCGGAGCCGACGGAAGTGCTGCGAGAACGGAAGCTTCTGCAGCTGTAAGATATTTTGCTTCTTTGTTGAAAAATAGCTTTGAAGCAGCATTAAGACCGTAACAGCCGTGGCCGAGATAAATCTGATTGAAATACATTTCAAGAATTTCGTTTTTCGAAAAATATTTTTCAATTTGAAGAGTAAGTATTGCTTCAAGTATTTTTCTTGAGAACTTCTTTTCACCCTGGGTAAAAAGTCTTTTAGCTAGCTGCTGGGTGATTGTCGATCCGCCTTGTTTTATGCGGCCGGCAAGAACATTTTTCGCCATTGCACGGGTTATTGCAAGCGGATTGATTCCGAAGTGTTCATAGAATTCCTGGTCTTCGGTTGCGAGAAAAGCATTTACTGCTGCTTTAGGTACATCGTCAAAATCGACGATATCGCGCTGTTCTTTGAATATCTCTGCTATCAGTTCACCGTTTACATCATATACTCTGGTGGGAACCGACGGCTGAAATTTTTTAAGGTTCTGAAGCCCCGAAAAATTCTTAACTTCGGAAACGATGTATCCGAAAAAAACTCCGCCTAAGATAGTAATGAGACAGAGAAAAGAATAAATCTTTTTCTCCGGTTTTGAAAAGTGCTGTTCCATTTGAAAATCCTGTAAATATTAAGTTAGCCGTTTAAAATGCTGAATTATCTTCTTTTGCGTGATACTTTTCCGAAAATATAGAAAAGAATTCCGAAAACTATGATAATTGCTGCAGCATAAATAACTATCCAAAAAAGTGTTATTGCTATTGAAAAAATAGCAGGAATTATGTATTTCAGCAGTACATAAACAAGAACAGCAAGTCCGGTAAGAGTGAGAATGTTTTTAAATTTCATTTATTCCTCTATTTCGCTTTTGCTGTGAGATAAAATTTCATT
>DAOMHE010000122.1:0-7030 GCA_035430785.1 Spirochaetota bacterium
TGCTTGTGAAAAGCGCCATTAAAAAATAAACAGGTGCGAATATTTTAAAATCGGTTATGAAAGAGAGCGAGAATAATACTGTCGATGCGCCGAAAAGCATAACTGCAAGAAGACGTTCGGATGAAATCAGTCTGTCTGCAATCGAAAGTCCTATTGTCGGAGCTATTATTCCGCCGGCAGCAGCAAGTGAAAGTATGATGCCGCTTTCAAGCCCGCCGAAACCAAGATGTTTTGTGAAATAAAGCCCAAGTATCGGAGTTGTTGACCCGAACATGAAAAAAAGCAGAAAAAAAAGAAATGAGCCAAAATGTTTCATCGGGGCATACGAAATCCATAATCAAAAATCGTAAAGCATTTTTAATGAAACTTCATCCCCTTTGCAGAAAAACTTATTCTGCAAACGGTAAAACACCAGTAACGCGATTCATGCGGCCGGATATGATTTTACGGATATAATATCATTGTGATGCATCAGATCTTTGATCGCAATTCGGCTTTTTATATCTGCTGGAGCTTCAATGCATATCCTGTAAATGCCGCTTTCTTCATTTTTATGATATGATTCAATTTCGGCATGCCTTTTCGAAAAAATTGCGGCAATGTGATTAAAAATCTTTGTGTTTTTCCGTGATTCTATTTCGATTTTATACTTATTCATAATTCTTCTCCTATCATGCTTATATTATTTTTTCCGGGCGGTACCATCGGAAGTACGTTTTCCGGAGCGCATTTTATATCGGCTATAAAAGTTCCGTTTTTGCTGAAAAGCTCCGCGATTTCTTTTAAATCATTATTCGCTGATTCAAAAGAATTTATGCCGAAAGCAGAACCGATTTTTGCGAATGAAAGCTGGTTCTCAAACCGGCATGCAGAAAAATTGGATCCGTAAAACAATTCCTGCTGTTGGCGTACAAGGCCCAAATGTCCGTTATTCATAACGGCAATTGTCAGATTGCATTTGATTTCACCGAGAAGCGCCAATTCCTGAATGTTCATCATCAATGATCCGTCACCGGTTATAAGAATTATCTTCCGGTTCGGTTCTGCAATTGCGGCACCTATTGCACTTGGCAGACCGAATCCCATTGTACCAAGTCCGCCGCTTGTGAGCAGTTTGCGCTTTCTTGAGAATGAAAACCTTTGAGCTGTCCACATCTGATGCTGGCCGACATCGGTAACGATAATTGCGTCTTCCGGAGAATTATCAGAAATGAGTTTGATTATATTCGACGGGTGATGTTCTGAAGCATATTGATGAAGCGGAAAACTTTTTTTAATTTCGGATATCTCATTCATCCATGATTTGCGTTCATTGATATCGATTAAAGGAATAATTTCTTTGAAGAAATTATGAGCATCAAGTCTGATAAATATTTCAGCCGGACAGATTTTTCCGTCTTCTGTTGAATCAATGTCGATATGAATTATTTTTGCGTTAGGTGCGAATTCATCAGTCTTTCCGGTGGATCTGTCTCCGAAACGTGATCCGGCTGCAATTATAAGATCAGCCTTGTTTATTATATGGTTCGTATAACGGGCGCCGTGCATTCCTGAAAATCCGATATTAAGGGGATTGTCGGCATCGAAAGAACAAAGACCCATCAAAGTCGGAGAAACAGGAATTGAATTTTTTTGCGCCATGATTAAAAGCTCATCTTCGGCGTTAGCTGCCATAACTCCGCCTCCCGATATGATTACCGGACGCTTCGCTGAATTGATTATTTCCGCCGCTTCTTTTATTTCTTCTGATGAACTTTTCTGCATGCGTTCCGGAATGTATTGATAGTTTGAAGGAATATATTCATTCATCTGACAGTCTTTCGGTATGTCAATTAATACCGGTCCTCTGCGTCCGGTACCCGCAATCCGAAAAGCTTCATCAATTATGTGCGGAATCTCTTCGGTTTTAGAAACGAAGAAACAGTGTTTGCACAAAGGTAATGCAGATGAAACTATGTCAACCTCCTGAAAAGAATCCTTTCCGAGAAGACTGCTCGGAACCTGACCCGTGATGGCAATTACTGGTATTGAATCGGCTTTGCAGTCTGCCAATGCCGTCAATAGATTTGTTGCGCCGGGACCGCTGGTTGCGAGACATACCGCAGTTTTTCCTGTCGTTCTTGCCATACCTCCGGCGATGAACGCGGCTCCCTGTTCATGGCGGGCAAGAATATGCCGTATGTTTGATTTCGCCAAAGCATCATAAATTGGAAGATTTGATCCTCCGGGTATGCCGGCAATTATTTTGATCTGCTTTTCTTCCAAAGATTTAATTAAGATTTCTGCACCGTTCATTTTTCCTCCAAATAACAAAAAACCCCTGTCGGCGGTGCCAACAGGGGTTTGAATTTTCGAAATCAGGTCAACCCTTACGGCACAACTCGCAGCTTAACGCATAGAAGGACGACCACGACGACAGTCTGGTTGATGATAGAAATTGCGTTTGTTATACCGTATTTTTTCATAAGTTGCGACAATCTAGCGGGCGGAAATATTTTGTCAATTTTTTTTTGATTTGCAGATGATGTTAAATTCGGTTGAATGAACATCATCTGCATTAAGAAATTAAAGATCATCACCTTTTTTATGCACGGGCTGAATGACGTCTTTCATTAAACCTTCGAAATTTGTTACTTTCCAAATGCCTTTGTCGTTTCGCTTCATGTAAACCGCTCTGGGTGCCTGGTCTCCTGAACTTACAACAAATACTTTTGCTTCGTTTTCAGAACGCAAATTATTCGGCATATCCCTGAAACTGAACGTGAAAGGAAGAACTGCTTTATAGTCTCTGTCCGGATCAGTTTTAACAATATATGAAAACGGTATGAAACTTTTTGCTTTTTCAGACAACGCGGCTATTTTTTCTGCGGCGGACTTATCAGGTGTGAAGCCCTTGTATGTCGATCCCGAAACGAGACGCGTCTGGTCAAGCGCGATAGTTGCACACTGCATTCCAAGATTTTTATCCGTTGTGTATATTATCATCGACATGATGAACATCGCAGCTCCGCCTTCAGGAGAATTTGACTGTACGTTTCTCATGTAGACGAATTCTTCCGTATTTGCTGGAATGCGGTTAACTGAAATCAGTTTATCTCCGGAGAAAACCGTTTGTGAAAAAATTGCTGCAAGAAAAAATGCTGTTATAATTTTTTTCATCGAGAACCCCCTAATATAAATATCTTAGGTGTAAGAAACTTTTAGTCAAACATAAAATCAAATGTCAGGTTATGCATTTGATTTGCGAGTGGCGGGATTCGGTTGGAAAAAATGTTAAAATTTAAATTTATCTAGAATTTCAATAGGGATATTCGGGGTTAACGCGAGAACTTTTTCTTTCGTCAGAGGTTTATTTATAATCATATCGGAAGTTTTTTTGCCTATGTGCGGAATGTACTCAAGAGACTTGGAGTTCAGTTTATTTATTTCTATAGGATAGGGAAGTGCATTGAGAGATCTTTCCTTGTTTCCGAGAATTACAGCATCAAAAACAGTTCTATGTTCAAGCTCAAGCGGAATCTTGCAGATGATAGGATATGATGCGATTTGACGGGCATACGAATATCCCTGTATATTTTCTTCTATCCGGACTTCTTTGATGACAGTTCCGGCAGGATAAATTTTTGCAAGCATCATAGTGTCAATTTCATTGCGGATTTTTTCTTTATAATAATCATATCTGTTTATAACCCGCTGTGAAGGCCGGAATTTTGACTCATAAAGAGCCGTCCCGGGAAACGGCTGGATTTTCCGGATGTTGATTCTTTTGATGAGATAGCCCTCATCGAGAATTTCTTTTAACGTTTCGTAATTGAGCTTGAAGGTCTTGTCTGTTTCGCCGATCAGCCCGTGAATTAGATTTACTCCGGGAAGTATAGCCGGAATTCCGTTTTTTCTAAGTGACCCGGCTTCATTGATTATTTTTACCGCCTTAATGATTTCTTCGCGGCTTGCTTTCAAATTATTGGGTTTAATCAGCGACGGATCAAACGATTCTGCTCCGAGAGCCATTGTGTCGCCTTCCGAGACGGCTTCGGCGATAATAGATAGAATTTCTTTTGATTCAAATTCATAGGTTGCAAGTTGACCGGGATTTGCATTATCGATGAAAAGAGATTTTATTTCACCGGATTTTATTTTTCGGCTAAGAGGTTCAAAAAGACTTTGTATTCTTTTCGGATTTGATCGGGGAAAACCGTTTTTATATGAGTTTAGATCTGATCCGTATGCCGTTATGTCAGCCTGTCTTCCAAGTCTGAAACGCGTTATGCCCGATGAGATCAATGCTTCAATTTCAGCTATAATCTCAGATTCATTTCTGAAATCAATCGAAGAATAAATGTTTTCTGAACAGAAAGAACATTTATTTTCGCGCGGACAACCGCGGTATGTTTCGATTTCGGCGATCAATTGAGGATAATCCTGATGAGCTTTTATTATTGAAGCTCCGAGTATTCCCCATCTGGTGCATTCCGAGTTATCGCGCAGTCTGTCCTTTGTTTCATCTTTGGCGCTATGATATGCTGCCGCCTCGATATCATTTGCGATTATGCGGAAATTCCCGTAAATAGAACTGAACTGAGGCAGTCTGCTGATTAAACCTCCGACTGAAAAGAAGAGACGATTGTTTTCAATGATTGATTTTATTTCCGCGAATGTTCCGATTTTAGCGCCGAGATAACGACCCGGAACTGCCGCACCGCCTATGATAAATGCTTCATCGAAATAACCACCAATTTTATATTCCGGGCGGATATTGTCTATTGTCATGTAAGTGATATTTTCATCAGCTATACCGGCGTCTTTTAATGCACCGGCAATCAAACGCGGATATGGTGATACAAACGGGGGAACTCCGAGGCATGCAGGTTCATCTACATAACAGTCAAGGATAAGAAATTTTTTCATTTAGGTATGACCGAATCTATGCTTGTTGTCATCCGGCTCTGAATTTTATTTTCAAGATCTTTGAGAAAATGTATTCTGGATGCGATATCTTTTTTTCTTTCCGGAGTATGTCCATAACGGATAATCAAATCGTCTATTCTTTCGTCAATCGTCACAATCTCGGAATGTTTAACTCTTTTGTCTGCGTAATGAACTATTTCTTCTTCATTTAGCGGTGACTCAATAGAAAATTCTTTCAAGGCTACATGAGATTCAATGATGCTTGCAATTTTTTCTTCACCGAGTTCTCTCATGTAGATTCCGCCGGAAATATCATGATGCTCTCCGGTCTGAAGTGACTGAGTCTTGGTGACATCATGCAGAATAGCTCCGCATACAGCAAGGTCGGTGCTGATTTGCGATTTGTCTTTGAGATTATCGCAGATTGCTCTTGTGACTTCTGCAACAAGAAGCGAATGCTCCATGATATTCGGCAGGCATCCGGATTTTCTTAAAATTTCAACTGCTTTATCAGGAGTAATACTCATAATTGATTGATAAAAAAAATGCTTCCTATGTCAATAAGTTCTTCAGAAAGAAATTCTGCTTTCTTACCGTATTTTTCCAGAAAAGAAAGAATTGTTTCATTATCAGGATGCTTATTCAAATTTCCGGTAAAGTAAATATTGTTTTTATGAATGCCGCAGCATCCGCCGAGAAATCCGTATTTGAATCCTTCAAGCTTTATGAAACCGTTGTGAATTAGTAATACATCTATTCCTGATTTTTTAATTATATCAGCGTTTTTTTTGTCAGCGGTTATTACAGCTTCCGCATTTACAGGCAGAATAGAACACCGCGCGTATCCCTGATTGATGTGTATTGTCGGTATGTTTTTAAATCTGCAGAAATCGAGAATTTCCGGTGCAGTATAATTCAGATTGTGTATAAGATATTTTCCTGTATAACAGGCGTTATATGAAGCATCGTACGGATAAATTTCCGAAATCGGTCTGGTGCATTTTACAATTTTTGAGTAATTGCTTATTTCATCAGCTGTTATAGAGTCGAACAATGGATGAATGAAGCAATGATTTTCAATCTGGCATAATTGGATATCTGCATGATCTTTTATTGATGAAAAGAATCCCGGAGCATTGGGTACAGTAATGGTGTTTATTGAATGTTTTAAGAGCGATTCGGCGATTGCGGCATTATCTCCGAGGAGAGCTATCGGCATCAGTCTTTCATCATCGCTATAACATATTGCACAAGGTTGGTGTGATCGAAATCAATCGGATCAATCGATTCAATCAGTCCGGCTGAAATCACTATGATCTGGGCGATTCTAGCAAGCACTTCCGGGCTCATGTCATTTTTTCTTCTGGCAGGTATTTCTTTACGCGAATCCTTTATGATATTTTTATAAAGATCAAAGTTTTCTCTGACGAATTTCTGAATCTCTTTCATTATCTTTTCGTTTTCGTATGCGTAAAGGATGATGTTTATGAATATTCTTGTGGTCTTTTTGTCGATGAAAAACTTTTCAATTCCGTAAAGAGCAGAAAGGGAAACTTTTACCTTGCTTTGAATTTCTCCGCGCAAAAGTCTTTCGTGTTCGTACTTAATTTCTTCAAACAGCTCTTTTATAAGATCGGCATACATTTCTTCTTTTGAATTATAGTAGTGAAGAAGTCCGCCTTTGGAAAATCCGGCTTCGGTTGCCACCTGCTGAACGGTAATATTTGAATAGACGTCTTTCATCAGGCAGTTTTTGAGAGCTTCAAGAATAAGCTTCTTTTTTTCTTTGATTTTGCTTTCTTTATCAATCATACCAACCGCCGTTTTCGAAATATTCCGACCATTTAGACTATTTTTTAGAGTGATTTTGGTCAAGAAATATTTTATGGTTTGTCCGGACACCGGACTTGTTGGTAAAGATGCGGAGCACCTTTTAAATCCATGTTGCCCAGGTTTTGGGCAGACTCTATAAGGCTTCGCCTTATGTATTCATTGTCTGCATGGATCATGCAGAAGATCAAAGATGCCCGCGAGGCGGGCTGACCCAAAAGGTGTTTCACACCTTTAAAATCCGTTTGTCCATTTCTTTTGCTGTGCCCAAAAGAAATGGACGAAAGAAAAG
>DAOMHE010000123.1:0-7015 GCA_035430785.1 Spirochaetota bacterium
TATTACCGTAACTGATTTTATTCAGGGAATTGTTATGATATTCGGATGTGCTGCCATGGTTGCAGTTTTGACTTCAGATGCCGGCGGGATATCAAATGTGATTTCAATGATTTCAACAAAGTATGCAGAGCATATTCCTGAAGCTAAACGACCTTCGATGCTGATACTGGGTTCATTAATATTTATGACAAGTTTCGGAACTTGGGGACTTCCTCAGATGGTTCAGAAATTCTATGCCATTAAAAATGAAAAAGTCATAATGAAAGCCGCGATTGCTACAACTGTTTTTGCGCTGATTATATCACTTACTGCATATTTTGTCGGATCAATGTCACATATCTTTTTTGACACTCTTCCGATGAATGGAACAAAACCTGCTTTTGACAGAATAGTTCCGGATATGCTGAATGCTCATCTGCCGCAAACTCTTATGGCGCTGATTCTTCTTTTGGTTTTATCTGCTTCAATGTCGACTTTGTCATCGCTTATTCTGGTTTCATCTTCAGCCGTTGCAATTGATATGTATAAGGGGCATGTCAATCCGAATATATCAAAGAGAAAATCTCTTGCAATGATGCGTTTTCTTTGTCTTGTATTTATGGCATTTGCATTCTTCATAGCCAGATATGAGTTTGCATTTATTGTTACCTTGATGAGTTTATCATGGGGAGTTGTTGCTGGAAGTTTTCTTGCTCCATATCTTTATGGATTATACTGGAAAGGTGCGACAAAAGCAGGTGTTCTTGCCGGAATGATAACCGGCTTTACTCTGGCCATTGTTCTTTTTTATAAGATGGGTCAGGATTATTCTCCGCTTGCATCTTCTATTGCTATGATTGTTCCTTTTGCTGTTGTGCCGGTTGTTAGTTTATTTACAAAGCCTCCGAGGAAAGATATAATCGAAAAGGCTTTTAAAGGATTTTGAGGTTTAACATATAAAAGCAGCAGATTATATCTGCTGCTTTTCGGATGAAACCACTTCTGTAATTGTTCTAATTAAATCTTCGATATTATAAGGCTTAATGATGCGGGCTGAAAAACCGTATTCTAAAAAATTGCTCATTGCGTCATCGTTTGAATAACCACTTGAAACAACTCCTTTTACCAAAGGATTTATTTTTTTTAGATTTAAAAATGTTTCTTTGCCGCCCATTCCGCCCGGAATCGTCAAATCAAGAAGTACCACGTCAAAAGGCTTCCCTCCGCAAATTGATTTTTCATATTCCTTTATTGTGTTTTTTCCATCTGATGTAAAAATATATTCGTATCCGTAATGCTCGAAAATCCTGGCAAGGAGTGTCAGAATATTTTCTTCATCTTCAAGAACCAGAACGTGTAATCTTTGATTATTTATGACAGGTTCATTAGAAGATTTTTCTTTGATTTCTTTGTCTATTGCAGGAAGATATAGTGTAAAAACGGTTCCGGAACCGATTTCAGATTCAACATCAATATGTCCGCAATGGTTTTTTACAATCGAGTATGAGATCGCAAGACCAAGACCATGTCCGGTCGGCTTTGTTGTGAAATAAGGGTCAAAGATATTAGGCAGAATATCTTTTGGTATTCCGGAGCCGCTGTCCTGAATGATAAAGCGTACATAATTACCTTTTTCAAGACAAGGATTTGATGAATCATTATTGCTGTAATTAGAACATTTAATAATAACTTTTCCGGTATCTTCCATCGCCTGGCGTGCATTAAGAAGAAGATTATGCAGAACCTGTGAAATCTGACTTTCATCAATTTCAATATTCCAAAGATCATCCTGTATATCGAATTCACAAATTATTGCTGAACCGTGAAAGGCAAGATCAACGCTGTCAATTATAAGCTCGTAAGCCGACGCGGTTGTTTTAACGGGAAGTCCTCCCTTCGAAAGGGTCAGGAGCTGATGGGTAAGATCCTTTGCTTTTATTGAAGCTTTTTCAGCATCAAGAACTGCTTTTAAAATGCGTGTTTCTGAATCGCCGATCCATATTTTCGCAAGAGAAATGTTGCCTAGTATTGTTGTGAGAATGTTGTTGAAGTCATGAGCTATTCCTCCTGCAAGTATCCCAAGTGATTCAAGCTTGAGGGATTTAAGCATGTTTTCTTCATGCTGTTTTTTTTCGGAGATATCTTTTATTGTTAAAACTTTTGCTGATAGTTTTCCTGATTTATCAAAAACGGATGATATGGAAATTTCTGCAGGAATGCTTGTTCCGTCTTTTGTTGAGGCAAGGTAGCGATTAGTTGTTCCGTCCGGAAGATTCCGGACGATTTCGTGTGTAATATTTTTACCGTCTTCATCGATCAATGTTAAAACATTTTCAACTTCTTTGCCTAAAGCTGTTTCTTGAGGAACTTTTGTGAGATTTTCAGCGTTTTGATTCATGAGAATGATTTTAAAACCGCTGTCTATGGTAATTATTGCTTCAGTGATGGATTTAAGTGTTACAAAAAGTTTTTCTCTTTCATCGGCGATTTTTTCATTTGTCTGTTTTATTTCAGTTATATCCTGAAGAACGACAATTGCATACGGCAGATAACCTTTACCGTTTTTTACAATACGCGCTGAAATATTAATGTCAAATTCTTCACCGTCGCCGCGTACAGCTTTTGTTTCAGTTAATATAAAAGGAGTTTTTTCAGAAAAAAGATCAGAAAGAAGTTTCTGCATTTCATTTTTTGTTTTATCCGGAAAAATATCTGAATATTTTTTACCTATAAGTTTACTTCTATCTGTTTTCAGATATTCGGAAAATTTCTGATTAGCATCTGTTATCAGGTAATTTTCTGATATAATCCCAAGCCCGATAAGAGGAAAATCAAAATAATTACGAAGGTGTTCTTCGAGTTTTTCCCTCATGTCATTATCAGCTTTTTCAGCAGTGATATCTTCTATTATAGCGACGATGCAGTCTATTCCGTTATCGGCATTCTTAATTGAAAAAACTGTAATGTGCAAAAAACATTCAATATTATTATTATTATTATTTCTATAACGGAAATTGTTGATTTCAAAAGTTTCTCCGCGTCTCAGTTTTTCAAGTTCACTTGTATAATCTGAAAAAACAGGGTCTGAAAACAGAGTATAGTTCTTATCAAAATCGGATCCGAATATCTTCGTAAAGGCTGTATTTGATTTTATGTGTCGCCCGTCTTTTTCAAAAATAGCCATTGCGACCGGATTCTTCATTATCACTCTGTTAAGAATGCCATGCTCTTTGGAAAGAAGTTCTTCCATTGCCTTTCGTTTGGTGACATCAGCAAAAACCGTCAGATTCAAAGTCTGATTATGAAGATGAATTTTTATGCTGCGGCTTTCAGTTTTAATGTGATTTCCGGTCTTTGGAATAAAAACAATATTATATAAGTCAGTACTTGCCTTATCTTCAAGCGAGTCATGAAGAAGATTGTGGAATTCATCACAGCTTGCGGAATCTATTATGTTGAAAAGAGATTTTCCGTAAACTTCTTGTGCGGAATAACCTGTTATTTTTTCAAGTGTGTCGTTTGCGTATATAATCATATCATTATGATGAATAATGACTATTTCCGGGAGATTTGCCATCAGTACGCGGTATCTTTCTTCGCTTTCCTTTAGTGAGTTCAGTGTTTTAATTTTATTTGTGATATCATGTGAAAATGCACAGACAAAATCGCTTCCGGAAATATTCATATAAACATAGCGCATCTCTTTTATATGTTTTGATCCGTTTTTTGCAATGTGAATGATTTCACGCGAGATTGTTTTTTTGTCTTTTAATTCTGTGAACAGTTTGCAGAAATTATCGGAATTCATATCCGGATTAAGGATAGAAATGTGCTCTCCCTGTATTTCTATCTGGGAATATCCGATTGATTCGGATGCAGAATTGTTTACCAACAGAATTCTGCCGTTGGATGAAAGAAGAAAAAATTCTTCGGATGTATTTTCAAGAATGAAGCGGTATTTGGAAATTTCGTCATTAGAAACAGATGTTTTGTCAGAAGAAAAAATACCGGATTGATTTTTCAGATTTAGCAGGGCTGTTTCTTTTTTTATCAGTTCTGTTCTCAGCGCAGATATTTCTTCTTCAAGAGCTGCAGCTGTTATATCATAATTCATTTGTAATATCCTGCATGATGCAAATTATTGCGGACTGATGCCGCAAGAGTGCGCATAGCCGACAAGATCATTTATATCATCAATTCCATTTTCGGTCATATAATCAGACAAACCTTCAGCGATTTCAGCTGCACGGGCAGGATACACCAGGTTCATTGTTCCGATTGATATTGCCCGCGCTCCGGCAAGAATAAACTCAAGGGCATCTTCGACATTCGAAATTCCGCCGAGACCGAGTATGGGAATTGAAACTTTTTCAAAAATCTGGTAAACCATTCTGACTGCAACCGGTCTTACTGCAGGTCCGCTTAGTCCGGCTACTTTATTGTTGAAATGCGGAGTTTTACGTTTAATATCAATTTTCATTCCGACGAGAGTATTGATCGCACTTACGGCGTCAGCTCCGCATTCTTCGGCGCAAAGAGCAAATTCTGTAATATCGGAAACATTCGGAGAAAGTTTTACGATAAGCGGGAGAGTGCATACTTCACGTACTTCTGTCAGGAGTTTGCGCATCAATTTAATGTCCGAACCGAAAGCAATACCGCCTTCCTTGACATTGGGGCATGAAACGTTTAATTCTATCGCATGGATTTTTTTTTCTGCAGAAAGAATTCTGCAAAGTTCGACATTTTCTTCTATCGAATGTCCGGCGGCATTTGCTATTACTGTTGCATTTTGTTTTTCCAGGAATGGAAGTTTTTGAGAAAGAAAATTTTCAATTCCGACGTTTTCCAGTCCAATCGAATTAAGTATTCCGGATGGTGTTTCTATTATACGGTTTCCGCTGTTGCCCGGGCGCGGTTTCAGAGAAAGTCCTTTTGTTATTACCGCACCGATTTCGGAAAGATTATAAAATGCTGAAAGTTCCTCTCCGTAGCCTGCAGTACCTGATGCAACTGTAACAGGATTTTTTAGTGTAAGAGATCCTATTTTTACGGAGAGATTCATTTTTACCTCATAGTTTTATAAACTGTAATTATGTTTTTAAAATACCCTTGTGAGTGCAACAATTAATTTTACTTGCATTTATATTAAGAATCCAAAAATATCTCACAATTAACGCTCCTTAAAGAAATGGCGAATGTTTTGATTATGTGTTTTGAAAATTTTAAATGGCTCAGTTTCAAGGGTATACAGCTTTTGGTGCGAAGTTTTCTAAACATTGATGCAGGTGTTTTATCGTTATTTTTTGAGTATTCAGAGGCTGTATGGAAATAACCCAGAAAATTCTTGATGAGATATATACCGAAATTTCCGCAAGAAATAAAGAACTTGCGCCAGGCTCGGTTGTTCATTCAGATTCCTTTATAAAATACATGGCATCATCCACCGGTCTTCCCAAGGAGTCCGTAAAAACGGCTATTGCAATCCTTGTAGAGTCGCACAAGGTTCTTTCAATTGAAATTGTTACGTCTGATGAGAAAAGACGTATTGAACAGGTTGACGGTTATGTTGCCGCTGATCTTTCCGTAGTAAGAAATCTTAATTCATTTTTTAAAGATCATCTTGTCAAAGCATATGAGTTTCAGTTTCATAAGCGCGCCGGTTCTGCGCAGATTGTTCGTGAACTTTTTCCTATGATAAAATCCCTGAACAATACAGAACTCGGTCAGGTTTTAAACAAGACCATTATGCTTCATGAATATGAACGTTTGCTCGAAAAAGAGTGGAGGGCATATGCTCCGGAATGGCAGGAGCAGAGGTTAGCTGAACTCTCCTTGAAATACGGGTTTCATTATAAGCCGTCAGTTCCGGTTAATATTCCTCAGCAGGTTCTTGGTGCCTCTGCAGCAATAAATTCCGAAGAGCCCGTTTCCAATACCCGGACTCAGGCTAAAACCAATGTAAAAACCGAGCGTGCTGTTGATGCACCTCAGTATAAGGAGTTTGCTGATAAGGAATCACAATATCCTCTTCAAAGGATATTGAATATTTACGGTATTGACTTTTTTGTAAAAGTTCAGTTTAGAAAATATAAATTCTCTTATGTCAGAAAAATTATTGAAGATAAGCAGATTGTGAAGAAGAAAGATCTTCTTTTTATCCGCGAAATGATTTCTAAGGTTAAGGACAGCGATAAATTAGGCAGAGATTCAAATCTTGAATCGTGCCGGGATGAAATTAACCGCCTTGAGAGAGCTGTGACGCATGCGATATATTTTTCGGTATGATTTATTTGAAGAGATTGTCTTTTGGGTTTTGGACAACTGAATTGGTAAGAAAGACTGCATTTTATGGTAATTTTACTCCGGAAAAAGCCTGAGGAGACAAAATAATATCTTGACATACGGTTTCGCCGGACTTAGAGTAGCAGGGACTGCTTTTTTGAGTGAAATTTAGAGGTGAGTGATGGAGATAAACAGAAGAGAGAGCGCTGATATAGTAGTGTTGGATATTTCCGGCGAAATTGACCTTTATAATGCCCCAGAAATAAAAGATACAATCAATCAGCTGATTGAAGATCAGAAATATAACGTAATAATAAACCTTGAAAAGGTATCATATATTGATTCATCGGGGATCGGCGCCCTGATTTCAAGTCTTTCATCTCTGAAAAAGTATCAGGGCGGTCTGAAAATAATAAACGTTTATGCTTCTGTGAGAAAAGTTTTTGAGCTTACAAAGCTTACATCTTTTTTTGAAATATTTGATTCTGAATCGGATGCTGTTTCGTCTTTTAATAAATAGAATTACAATAATTACCGAGTACGGTAATTTTTCCGAGGGGTGAATATGAGAAATATTTTTGGGTTAAGTATTGTTCTGTCTGTTTTGTTTTTTGCGGCTTGCGGAGATCCTGTTCCTTTAGGGGAAATGTCTTCAGCAAAAATGATGATTTCCAAAGCTCAGACTGCAAGAGCTGAAAAATATGCACCAGATGAATATAATGAAGCATCTGCTCTTCTTTTGGAATCGAAT
>DAOMHE010000124.1:0-6997 GCA_035430785.1 Spirochaetota bacterium
GACAAAGGCGTCTCGTCAGTTTCCGCCTCCGTGCGAAAACTATACGTCCGACAGGAAATCGTCGATGTCGGAGCTATTCTGCGAGCTTCCTTCATCATTATTCTGCAGACTATTTTCACTTCTAACCAGGCGGTATTCTTTATTAAAGCTCAGGCAAAATTTTTCGATCTTTTCAGTAGTATCAGTAAACATTATTCCGACTTCTCTACCGTCAACACGGGCGACTTGCGCTCTCAGATATATTTTTCCGCCCTTGAAAGGAAACATCAACTCTATCTGATCATTTTTGCTTATCGGAGATTGGCGCAAAAAGCATATTCCGGTTTCGCTTACATTTAAAACAGAAACCGGTGTCATAAAATCATCCGCGACAAAACGGTATTCAATATCGAATTTTTCAGTTTTTATCCTGTTCTGTTTCCGGCGTTCCATTCTCTGCATAATTATTCCGCATAAACCATCGGGATTTCATCGCATTCATTCTGTTTTATGCAGTTAACGCAGTCCTTCCATATTTTCTCCGGAAGTGTTTCCTTCTCGACTTTCTTAAAACCGCATTTAGCAAAAAATTCCGGAGAAAGAGTAAGAGCGAATACTTTCACCTTAGGATTTATTTCCCTGATATCATGTATAATTTTTTTAACAAGCCTCTTTCCGATTCCTTTGGCGAAAAAACTTTTTTTTACTGCAAGAGAACGGATTTCGACAAGCAAAGGACTATACGTAAAATATGCCGCTACACCAGAAAGTTTTCCTTCTGTTTCGGAAACATAAAAATGCTCGATGCTGTCGGCTATTTCTTCATGAGTTCTTTTCAGAACAATTCCTTCTTTGGTATAAGGCTCAAGAATACTTAGTATATCTTCTATGTCGGAAATAGTTGCTCTTCTTATCATCAAATTCTCTTTATTACAACAGAATTACGGCAGAAGGCATATTCCTTATATTCCCTGATTTTTTGCAAGGAACTTTCAGCATTTTCCATTGTCTTAAAGGGCCCGATGAAAAGATTATAATCTTCTCCGTTTTTGGCAAGAATTACAGTATGTCCCCTTTTGCTGAGAGCATCAGCTGCTTTTTTTGAATCATCAAGAGACATTGTTTCATTAATTTTAACTGCAAAAGGATATTCTTCTTTCGGATACACATCGCTTGTTGACTGTATCTGATCCGGATTTTTTGAAACAAGAGATTTCAGCTCATTTACAGCCTGCATTGTCTTTTCATCGACAATCGGTTTATTGGGATCTCCTGTAAATTTTATTCCGACTACCATTCCGGCCGTAAAAGAAATGATACAAAGAGCAGCTGCAATGGTCAGAGTGCGGTTAAAATTTCCATGCTTCTTCTCATTGTTTTTGATTACTTCCGCCCCTCTCGAATGGTATTCGATATCGGGATTTTCAAAATAGGCTGGCGAATAACCGCCCTGTTTTTTCACGTATAGATCAAAATCTTGCATCTTTTTCTCCGAAGATCATGGCTGTTTATATTTTCGGCAGAAAGCGCTTAGCAATAAACATATATTTTCTTCAGAGAAAAACCTTATTTATCCTTTTCTTCAGGAAGCTCATCGAGTTCGTTTGTCTCAACCATTATTTCTGATCCAATATCAAGAACCTTATCATATCCGTATTTTCCATGAATCGGAGGAAAAATTCCCTGCTCGCCGAAACTCATTTTAAAATTCGCTCCGGTATTTACATCCGGTTCATTGCGTATAATGACAATCTGCTGCATGTGCTCAGGTCCCATAGGAAACACCATCGCACCGCGTCTTTTAACATATTGAAGTGTTGAAATCGGCCTCTTATAACAAGCTCCCCATATAATTGCACTGTCAAGTTCGCTCAAATCCATTTCCGGATCGGTTCCATCTCCTGAAAAGAAACGGATATTTTCATAACCGAGCGCGTAAAGTCTTGTTTTTGCAGATGCCGCAAGCCGTTCATCCATTTCAATCGTAAAAACCTCTCTGCAAAGAAGAGATAATACGGCAGTGGAAAAACCCGAACCTGTTCCAACTTCGAGAATTCTCATATTCTCCGCCGGAGAAAGAGCATTGATCATTTTTGCCGCGAGATAAATAGAATCGCTTTTTTCTCCGTAACCAACGGGAATAAAATCATTCGTATAAAACTTATCCTGAAACATTTTATCAAAAAATCTAATAGGATCAACTGCCTTAAACGCTTCAATAATATCTTTCTTTATGCCTTCAGATTCCAGTGTATCAAAAAACTTTTTTTTACGTACTGCTAATGGTTCCATTTTTCCCTCAAATTACCTGCATAAGATATGTTAAAAAATAATCCGATATCAAGACAACCATTGATGCTTTAACAACCGATTGAATTGTAGATCTTCCGACTCCTTCGGCTCCGCCAGTGGTATTGAATCCCTCATAGCAGGCTATTAGAGCTATTTCAACTCCAAAAACAAAAGATTTCGAAAATCCGCTGAAAAAATCTTCAATCGTAACATAGGCTATAATATTGTCATAGTACTTATCCGGAGTCACTCCCAACGCAAAAAAAGCAATAATAGACCCGCCCACAACTCCCATAAGATCCGATATTAATGTCAGACAAGGAGTCATTACCAAAGCCGCTATCAACCTCGGTACAGCAAGATACTGAATGGGATTCGTTGAAAGTGTTACAAGTGCATCAATCTGCTCTGTCACTTTCATTGATCCAATCTGAGCTGCAATAGCCGAACCGATTCTTCCGGCCAGAAGAAGTGCTGTAAGAACAGGAGCAAGTTCCCTGAACATCGAAATAGTAACACCGCTTCCGATATAAACCGATGAACCCGGCATTATCGCGTCCATCGACTTTCCTATCTGAAGAGCCATTACCATTCCGGTAAAAAATATAGTTATAGATGTTACAGGAAGGGACTTGTATCCTATTTCAAGCATCTGGTTCAGGATATTTTTTCCGTCAAAGGGCTTGCGGAAAGTCCATTTGACTGTTTCACCGAGGAAAATCATATACTTTCCGACGGCTTCAAATATCGAAATTACCGGATTAAAACTTATCATTGTCCAGCCGGAATTGCCTCATCATAAGAATGAACCGTATCAAGATTATTGAACTTGGTAAACTTATCCCAGAACATGAGCTCAACAGTACCTGTCGGACCGTTTCTCTGTTTTGCCACAATTATATCGGCACGGCCTTTTCTTTCCGTATCTTTCTTAACTTTTTCTTCGCGGTAAATAAACATAACCACGTCCGCATCCTGCTCGATTGAACCTGATTCTCTCAAGTCCGAAAGCTGCGGAATCTGATCAGAACGTGACTCAACAGCTCGCGAAAGCTGTGACAAGGCAATTACCGGACATTCAAGCTCGCGTGCAAGGAGTTTCAGTCCGCGTGAAATTTCGCCAATCTGCTGATGACGTTCGCCTTTAGTCGTAGTTGTTATCAGCTGAAGATAGTCGATTATAATTATACCCAGTCTTTCCTTTTGGGATGCACGGCGGGCCTTTGCCCTTATCTCTGTAATCGTAAGACCCGGAGTATCATCTATTATCATCGGACATGCCGAAAACTTATCGGCAACCGCATATATTCTTCTTAATTCATCATTATTCAAAAAACCGGTTCTGAGCTTTTGAAGCTCAATCATCGCTTCAATCGAAATCAATCGCATGAGAAGCTGTACTGAAGGCATTTCAAGAGAAAAGAAAAAAACCGGCCGTTTTTCCCTTACTGCAACATTTACCATCATATTGAGGGCAAGCGCCGTTTTTCCCATCGCGGGGCGCGCCGCCATAATGATAAGTTCCGACGGATGAAATCCCGTAAGCATGTTATCAAGTTCAGAATAACCGCATGCAAGCCCGGTTACTCCCTTTTTATTTTCAATGAGGCGCTCTATTCGTGTTACAGCGTCCCCTACGATCTGCTGAATAGACTGAACCTGCGTACTGATTCGTCTTTCTGTTACCTGAAAAACCATTTTTTCGGCATCATCAAGTACCTCAGAAGTCTCCCTGCTGATATCATAACAGCTTTCAATTACCGCGCCTGAAGTTTCTATAAGACGGCGGCGCAGACTGTATTCTTTTATCTGGTTTGCATAATACTCCGCGTTAGCGGAAGTTGCGACACTCTGATAAAGTTTGGCGAGATAAGCTTCGCCTCCTGCCCTGTCGAGTTTCTGCAGTTCAACAAGCTGGTGACGCAGTGAAATTAAATCGACTGGCTTAGCTTTTCTGTCAAGTTCCCTGACTGCGTCAAAAATGAGGCGGTGAGGCTCAAGATAGAAATCCTCCGACTGGAGGATTCCTAAAACTTTGAGCAAAGCGTCTTTGCTTACGATGATTGACGCAAGGCATGAAACTTCCGTGTCAATGTCATGAGGCGGAAGATTCTGCACAGGCATATTATTCTTTTACCACCGTAACTTTTAGAGGAGCTGAAACACCTTCTTCGAGTTTAATAGAAATATTAAATTCTCCGACATGTTTGATCTGTTCATCAAGAACGATCTTTCTTTTATCAACGGTGATTCCGGCTTCAGCAAGTTTAGCAGAAATATCTGCAGAAGTAATTGAACCGAAAAGTTTTCCGTCATCTCCCGCTTTTGTCTGAAACGAAAGAGATACAGTCTTAAGCTGATCGGCAACTTTTTCACTTTCTTTTTTACGTTTTTCTTTTTTAACTTTAATCAGATGTTTCTGATGAGCAATTGTTCTTCCGTTTGCTTCGCTGTAAGCGATAACAAGTTTTTTAGGAAGAAGAAAATTGCGTGCGTAGCCGTCTGCTACTTCTCTTATATCACCGGCGTCGCCGAGATTAGAAACGTCTTTCTGAAGAATTACTTTCATCTCTTAACTCCATTATTTAATATCAATTCTCTTTTTTATCACTTTTGATGCTTTCAGGTGAAAACTTTCGAAAATCGGCCCATATATCCAGAAGTCCGATTCCGGCCAAAAACATGACAACGAAACCGAATACCTGAAAACTGAAAATTGCCATGCCGAGCAAAAACAACGGCATGATAAAAACCGGAATTCTCTTTTTCATCAGTACAAATTTTAAGATCCCGAGCGACTGTATGAAATACACTACAGTCATCACTAAAAGGATGTTTTTCCCAACCGTCTTGGCAGGATAAAAATTTCCTTCTTTATCAAAGACTATAAGAGCTATAGAAAATATTACTACAAATACAAGCCACTCATTGACTTTAAAATTCTCTATTCCTTTTATAGAGTTTTCTGCTTTCAGAATTCTTTTGAAAATCAAATCGAGAATTGAAAAACCCGCAAAAGATATCATAAGAGCTGAAACAAAAATCATAAAAGGAACCAAATCCTTCATAATTTCCATAACGAATTTATACTGTTCGGCAAATTCCGCTTTTTGCTTATCGTCTATTCTTCCGCTATCCAAAAAACTCTGAACAGCAGTTTTTGCTTCATTTGCAAGACTCGCACCCATATAATTAGTCTCATACAGATAATCAGCTGCAAAAATCCCGAAAACCAGAAACACAGAAGTCAAAACAATAAACTGAACCGACCTTTTTGAACGGTAAGCAAAACCGGTTATACTTCCGATTGCAAGTGCCGACAAATTAATCACCAAAATATCAATATATCCAATGCTGAAATAAATCATCAGCACTGAAAGCGGCAAAAGCCACAGCGCGGAATACTTTCCCATTTTAAAAACGGAAACAGCAGTAGCAATCATAATTGCCGCGCTAATCAAAAGCATCATATTAGAACTTCACCACGAAAGGAAGAAGCGCTATCATTCTTGCACGTTTTACTTCAAGAGCAATGTGTCTCTGATGTTTCGCGCATGTTCCGGTAATTCTTCTAGGAAGAATTTTTCCTCTTTCAGTAAGAAATTTCTCGAGGATGTCGGATTTTTTATAATCGATTACCATATCTTTGTTGTGGCAGAACTTGCACACTTTTTTCTTAAAACGGGAATTTCTTCCTCTTCCGCCGTCTTTATCCTTAAAAGCTCTTGCAAAGCTGTCGTCTCTTTCAAGACCGGTCATTGCTGCAGCTACATCTTCACTGCTTTCGATATCTTTAATATCTTCAGACATTTTATTCTCCTAATAAATTAAAATGGAATGTCATCATCGCTGAACGAAGGCGAATCGGGAATGGAATCATTTCTGTAATCAGGGAAATTGTCCACTTCCTGCGGTTTCGCGCCCGACTGCGCTTTATCCGATGACGGTGCATCAAGAAACTGAAAATTTTCAACAACGACTTCAACGGTTGAACGCTTATTTCCGTCTTTGTCATCCCATGACCTCTGCTGAAGTCTTCCCTCGATAATAATTCTCTGGCCTTTCTTGAAATATTGAGAGATTATTTGCCCAGTTTTTCCCCATGCGATACAGTTGAAGAAAGAAACCTGTTCTTTCTTTTCGCTGTTTTGACCGACATAAGTACGGTTATTCGCAAGTGAAAAATTGGCAATAGGAGTATTTGTCGGAGTAAATTTCAGCTCCGGATCTCTTGTAAATCTTCCTACAAGACATACTCTGTTGATATCATTTGCCATATCAACCTTCCTTTATGCGGTTTTCTTTTCCTGAACGACGAACAAGAAACGCAAAAATACTGTATTTAGTCTTAGTAATGCGGAAATCTTAGCTACTTTATCAGGAGTTGCCTCAAGAATTGAATGGCTGTAGTAAGCTTCTTTGAGCTCGTCGATTTCGTAGGCAAGGCGTCTTAGTCCCCAGTCCTCTTCTGATACGACAGTTGCTTCACATTTTGTTAGAATTTCTTTGAGAGCGTTTTTGCCCTCTTCTACTTTGCCGGATCTGATGATCACGGTAAATTCGTAATTTCTCACAGATTGTCCTCCTTCCTGTGGAATATTGACCCAAACGGGTCTAATGGTTTAATTAAAAACCGGTGCTAAAATGCGTTCAGCTTTTAGCAGAAAGGCTGTACAATTTTTTCGGAGGCTGTTTATATTGCAAGTATTAATTTCATCTCAATAAA
>DAOMHE010000125.1:0-3418 GCA_035430785.1 Spirochaetota bacterium
CTCCTTAGTATCTTCCGCCGAAAACATATCCTGCTTCCTCGGTTGCCAATTCATTTGGATATTTCTGGTAAAGAATTTCAAGAATAGATTTTAGATTTTCATTGTCCTTTAAAGATTTATAAGAACGAGCCATTCCAAAGTACGCTTCTGCTCTTGTCTCTGAATCGGGATAGCGCTTCACGAGAGATTCAAATGTCGCGAGAGCTGCTTCTGCGTCATTGAGATAAAGAAGCTGAATATGCCCTTTTCTGTAAACAGCTCTGTTTACATCGCCGCTAGTATTGTATCGGTTTATGTACTCATCATATTTTGCAACAGCACCCTCCCAGTTTTTTCTCTGTTCAAGATTAACTGCCTGGTCATAAAGCTCTGTGCTGATTTTTTCGAGTTTGATAATCTTTTCTGTTACACGCGCAGGTTCAAGAACTATTGAAATATCGGTGCTCTCATATCCCTGAAAAGAAGCACGGATTGAATGTTCGCCTTTTACTAAGGAAACTACAAGCGGAGATTTTCCGGAAGGCTGTCCGTCGATGACAATATCCGCCGATGAAGGTTGAGTCTGAATTTGAAGTGTTCCTATTTTGTTGTTTATCGCGTCTTCAATTTCCTGGGCTATTTTGCGCGCAAGAGGACGGATTCCGTTCAAACTTCCGATTTCAGAGAATCCCATATAAACGGTTCTTTCTTCTGTTGTAGAATTTACTTTGTAACGTATGCATATTGATGATGGAAATATTTTAATTTCTCCATCGACTCTGTATTGTATTCCCCTTTCGCTGAAAGCTTTGTCTGTTCCTGAACCGTAAATGCCGCACATTTCGATTTCTTTAGCGTCAATTACAGATTTGAGATGAGTTCTTTCGACTGCAGCTATTTTTGAACGGGCGCCGAGTTCGCTGTTTAAAACTTCTGAAAAAGCTCCGCCGTAACCGGCATTCTGTGCCTCCAGGTTTCCTTCTTCAAAGCGGCTTACAGCAATTATAGGAAGATTTGCGGTTTCTTTTTCCTTCTTTTCAAGATCTTCGCGGGTGAGAGTTATTTCGACGTCTTTGTTGATGAAATTGCACGCACTTTCAACATCTATAGCGGAGCAGCCGGACGAATGCATTATTCCCCAGTTGTCGATATTAACTGATCTGGAATCTATTTCATAATGATTACCGAATTTTGCAACTGATCCTACGGTAAGATATTTAATCTGAAGACTTTTTCCTTTCGCAAGAAGAGCATTCTCGTCGCCGATTCCGGCTTGAGCCAGAGAAAGATCATCAATAAAAGATTGAAGTTCGCCGCTTTTTCTGAATTCAAACCATTTTCCGCTTGAAAAAGAATTTTCAAGAATTGATGCGGCATTTGTTCCGGCATTTTCCGCTTCTGCGCTTTCAGTGAGAGGGATAAAAGGGGTTACTGCAAAACATATTTTTTCTTCATCAGAAAGAAGAGAAAGTCCTGCGAACATGCAGATTATGATGATTGTTGTTAATAATTTTTTCATCTTAGTTCTCCAATGCCTTTATCCAGAATTTGACGGCGGCTCGTTCAGGTGCATTAGGGCGGCGTTTGAGATACTCCTTATAGCTCGCCGCAGCTTTCACTTTGTCATTGAGAACTCTTTCATATAATAAGCCCATGTTTTTGTACAATGGAGCAAAGTCGCTTTTGATAGACTGGACTTTTAGAAAAGCCTGTTCGGATTCTTTTCCTTTTTTGAGGACATATAAAGTAGATCCGAGATTATTATATGCTTCATAGAAATTCTTATTAAGCGAAACTGCCCGCTGATACATCGTTACGGCATTTGTGTAATTCTTTCTGATGTAATTAAGATTGCCGAGCTCGTACCAAGAAGGCGCGTGTTTCTGATCAATTGAAACAGCCGTGTTCAATTCTGTTTCTGCCTCAGAAAGTCTGCTTTCGAGAAGAAGTGATTTTCCGAGCGTATAATGCGCGAATGCAGACTGTGGATAAAATTTTACTGCTTCTATTGCGCTTTTTCTGGATGAAATGATGTCGCCTTTTTCGAGTTGAATTTCCGATATCTGACTGTGAATTTCTGACCTCTCAAAGTCATCCTTAGCGGAAGCAAGTTTCGTTTTGAGTTCTGAAAGCTTTTTGTTGATATCTGCATTTTCTGTAATCTTTGTTTCTTCTTTCAGCATGTCCTCGACGGATTTTTTCTTGGAACATGAGACGAGCGATAATATTAAAATGCTCATCATAATTGTTATAACTCTATGCACTTTGATCCTCTCTTTAGATTAAGAAATGAAATACATCATTATTTTATGTTAAAATTTAAAAATACCATGTGAAATTATACCTTTACTGTCAAGAAACTGTTTTTTGCAAAGCGAACTTATCATTCATTATGCCTATCTTGAAATTGTATATTGATTGAATAAAGAAGTTTTCTATCATCTGAAAAAAAGAAATTTACTTTTGTTCCATGCGAACTTTGATAGGTAAGTGTCAAAAAATCGATACTGTCTGTTTCTTCTTCGGGTTTTCCGAATAATTGTATTATGGCAGAAAAAGAAAGTCCAAAAAGATTTAAGCATGGATCATTTATTCCTTTTGAACGCAGAAAGTGAATAGTTCCTTTTTTTGATGTATCTAGGTAAGCAAATTTCCCATTTTTGATTAATTCTGAACTTATTTTTATTCTGCTTATTTTAGTAAGATTTCCTGTATCGTTCTCAGAACTAATTTCAACATAGCAATTTTCTTCAACTTCATTATTCCAGAAAATTATTGTCTGTGATAAACTTGAAGATATGATGGCAAAGGAATCACCCAATACTGTAAGGGCTTTATCAATAGAATCGTTTCTTTTGAAGCCGATAAAAGTATCAAAGGAATCTATTGTTAAAGAATTTTTTGTTATTATATTGTTTTGAAAATCATTTGAAAAATTTAAATTTTTACCGGAGATAACTGTTTGATTTAATCTAAGATTATTGATTTTCCCCGATATCAATATGCATTGTGCGGAAACTTGCATTGGAAATGTGACACGTAATACAACTGATTTGTCTCCATGTTGAAGATAAAGATTTTCTCCCATTTCAAAAGGATCATTGGAATTATCATTTTTGACAGTTATTTCTTTCTCTGTTATTCTTATTATTTTACCTGTATGTTTCACCTGACTTTGTAAGGAGATAGAAAAAAGAACAATAGAAAGTATCGAAAAAATAATTTTCATAGTTACCTAATTAAGATATAAATTGCATGGTAAATGCTGCCATTAAATATAACAAAGATAACTCGTATAATAATCTAATAATTAGTAACTAAAAACGTACAGTAATTATCTTTGCATTTATCTATTTATGTTTTAAACAATAGAAGAAAGTTACATCAAATATCCTCCTTTTTCTCCGCCTTCCGGGCCGAGTTCTATGATATGATCCGC
>DAOMHE010000125.1:3518-6807 GCA_035430785.1 Spirochaetota bacterium
GCTGTTGAAACTGAAAAGGTTTTCAGTAAATTTATTCTTTCTTGCCTCTTCAGTTTTTGAATATATTTTTCTTATTTCATCAAAAACGCCGGTATAGGTTGCCGGATTTGAACGCGGTGTTCTGCCGATCGGATTCTGAGTGATAAAAACAATATCCTGTATATTCTCCAGTCCTTCTATTGAATCATAATCTCCTTTGATGACAGAACCATACTTGCAGTAATGGTCCAAAACCGGAACAAGAGTTTTTGTGACAAGACTGCTTTTTCCGGAACCGCTTCTGCCAATTACACAGGTCAATTTCCCAATTGGAAAAACCGCATCGATTGATTTGAGATTATTTTTTCTTGCGCCGGAAATCCGTACGCATTTGCTTTCATCATGCTTTTTCTTAGGGGCTTTTGATTGAGTTTCATGATGAAGATATTTTCCAGTTAAGGAATTCTGATTTTTCATTATCTCTTCAGGAGTTCCGGATGCGACAATTTCTCCTCCTTCACTACCCGCGCCCGGTCCGAAATCAGCAATATAATCAGCCTCCTTGATAACTTCAGTATTATGTTCAACTACAATTACAGTATTCCCCGAATCGCGGAGTTTCTTTATTGAATTAATAATTTTTGAGTAATCTCCCGCATGAAGTCCTGATGTAGGTTCATCAAGAATGTAAAGCATATCTGAAAGACCACAACCGAATTGTGAAGCAAGTTTAAGTCTCTGCCCTTCACCTCCTGATAAAGTTGATACACTTCTTCCTACTTGAAGATAATTAAGCCCGACTTCTCTTAGAGCTTCTGCCCGAGTTTTAATTCCTTTAATTATGTCTTCGCAAAGAACTTCTTCTTCGGGTGATAAAATTGCATGCAAAGATTCAGTCCAATCATACAAAGAATCAATTGAAAGCAAATCGAGTTCGGGGAATCTTTTTTTGCCTGCCGTAACGAAACGCGCTTCAGCATTGAGTTTTTCTCCTTTGCATTCGGGACATTCTTTTTCCTCCATGAACTGCAAATAGAAATCTGCTGAAATTTTTCCATGTGAAGAGCGGAAAAGTCTATTAATATGAGAGACAGCTCCTTCGGCAGGTTTGCAAATTTCACCGGATCTTCCGTTTGAGCTTTTATATGATAGTGTTGCTTTCTCTCCGTTTGTTCCGTATAGAGCTTTGTGCTTGAAATCAGACGGAAGATTTGTCCACGGTAATTCAAGATCAACATTCATACTTTGTGCAAGTGCAATGATTTCTCCCTTCATCCAGTTTGCACTCGGTTTATTGATAAATTTTCTCATGTCGCCCCACCACGCAGAAGCTCCGTCAAGAATAGATTTATCAGGATGTTCTATGATGAGATTTTCTGATACTTCGATTTTTCTACCGCTTCCGCCGCATTCCCGGCATACAGCTTCGGGATTATTCAGGCTGAAAAATGAGGGAGTCAGATCAAAAAAAGATTTTCCGCAATGATAGCAATGATTCCGTGTATGAAGAATAAATTCCTGATTATCCTTAGTTCGCAGTTTTAATGCTCCGTTTTCAATTTTTAGAATATCTTCTATTGTTTCGATGAAAGAGTTTTTTTCTTGATTATCTAAAACAGCACCAATCAGGACTCCTTTTTTAACAGAATGAATTTCAAATTCTGTTTTTCCGCGTATTGAATAAATAATTTCAGCGATTTGCCTCGGAGTTTTTGGTTCTACTGCTTTTCCGCACGAAGGACAATGTCTGATTCCGATACGTGAAAAGAATAGCCGTAGATAATCACTGATTTCTGAATAAGTTCCTACTGTTGAACGCGAATTGCGCTGAACAGATTTTTGCTCTACGGCTATTGCAGGAGGAAGATTTTCAATTTTGTCAAAAGAAGGTCTTTCAAATTGCTTAAAAGAAATTCTTGCAGATGTAGAAAGGCTGTCCATGAATCTTCTGCTGCTTTCAGCAAAAATCGTATCAAAAGCGAGAGAAGATTTGCCGCTTCCGCTAAGTCCGGTGAAAACAGTTATCTGCTTTTTTGGGATATTAATAGAAACATTTTTCAGATTGTTTTCGCATGCACCGGATATTTTAATAAAATTTATGTCTGATGATGAACCGGTCTTTTTTTCTGCCTTAACAGAAGGCTTGATTAGGTTTTTCTCATTTTTGAATTCGTAAAGATTTTCAAGACGGCGAAAATCAGAATCAATAGTCTGTTTAGCTTTTGTGTCAGTAAAAGAATCTTCGTACCACTCTCCCCAGTGATTAATCCAATCAGGAAGAAAAAAATCTTTAACTCTGTATTCTGAAGGAATATACGGAATTAAATCTATTACTGGAGATTTATCAAAAGCATCAGTATCATTTATCTCAATTGCTGCAGCTTTAAGATCAATTTTGATTACTTTGCATGTAGTTACTGCAATCGGATTTGGTCTCACGGGTGAGCGTGAAGCAAAAATACCTGTTCGCGGAGCTTTCTCATAAGGCGGATCACACTGGGTTATTTTTCGATATTTTTCAGAATCAAAGCGGCTAAAATACCAGAGAACCCTGATATGTGAATGAGCTGAGATTTTATTCACAATTTTTAAATAATCATTCGAAATTCTGATTCTGCAAAATCCCGGTCCTTTTTCGATCTTTCCTATAATTTTCAGACTGCAGGATTCCGAGGCTGATTTTTCTATATCGGAAGATATTTGATAGTTATCCACTTTTACAAAAGAAAGAAAATCATTAGAAGTTAATTTGCCTTCTATCAGACAATTTTTTACTCTGTCTTCAATCGGAAAATAAGGTTTAATGTCAAAAATTGAAAATTTACCGTAAAGATTACCTTCTGTTTCAATTACTCCGGTAGTTGAATTGATCGAAAGAATCTTCATGACGTTTTCTTTTATGTCTGCATGAGGGACTGCTTTAATTTCATCATCCGCAGTGTTCACTTTAGAAAATACTAATATGTGGCTGAATTTTTCAAGATGAATAAGTGCCGGAATATACTCTTCATAAACAGAAATTTTGACGCAGTTATTCTGTCCGTTAGCGGAAGCTACCGCACGGATTACATAGTTATCCATTTTTCCTCTCTTTGGTTTATATTGAACTTAATTATTAATTGTGTTTCATTCTATTTATCAGCTGGAGCAAATATTTCAACCTCGGTTAATCCGGTTGATTCATCATAACAATCTTCAGAATATATTTCAAAACATGAGCCTTCGGCCGGTTTGCATTTTTTTTCCTGAAAAGAATTTCTGAAGACATAGTTCCAAGCCTCTGAATATTCATCTTCTTTCAGTTTAAAAC
>DAOMHE010000126.1:0-6711 GCA_035430785.1 Spirochaetota bacterium
AGAGCTAGGTTCTGACTGTTCAAATGATCCTCTTGTTAATAAATACGCTGATGAACTTATGAAATCTGATATTATTTTTTTCATTCATCCGAACTGGTGGGGCCAGCCGCCTGCTGTTCTTAAAGGTTATATAGACCGCGTTATCCGGCCTCCCCATGCGTATGATTTTCCGGAAGGGGATTCCGGCGGCGGGCTTCCGGTTGGCAAACTCAAGGGTAAAACCGGAATAGTTCTGAATACGTCCAATACGGAAGAAGACCGTGAGAATAATTATTTTCATGACCCTCTTGAGAATATCTGGAAACAGTGTGTTTTTGCATTTTGCGGAATAGAAAAATATTACCGGAGAATGTTCCGCATAATTGCTGATAGTTCTATAGAAGAAAGAAAGATGTGGCTTGCCGAAGCGGAAATTATTGCCGAAAAAGCCGTAAAAGAACAAATCTGATGCTGAATTGATATTATAGACGTCCGGTTTAAAATCATTGAAAAATGAGTATTATGTGATATAATTGGGTTCTGGATTTCGAGGTGGAATATGGATAAAATGAAAATAGCCTTTTTTGATTCAAGAAAGTACGATATTGAATCTTTTGAAAATATGAACAAAGAATACGGCTTCACGCTGAAATTTTTTGAGGATCATCTTTCAGCTGATACTCTTCCCCTGGCAAAAGGTTATGATGCAGTATGTCTTTTTGTTAACGACCCGGTCAGAAAGGACATGGTTGACGGACTTCTTGATGCGGGAGTTAAGCTGATTGCTCTAAGATGTGCCGGATATAACAATATAGACCTTCAGGCTGTTTATGGTAAAATCCATGTTGTGAGAGTTCCAGCATACTCTCCATATGCTGTTGCTGAACATGCCGCTGCTCTGATTTTGACATTGAACAGAAAAACGCATAAATCTTATATCCGCACAAAGGATAATAATTTTACAATCGGCGGATTTAAGGGTTTTGACCTTTACGGAAAGACTGCCGGCGTAATCGGTACGGGGAAGATCGGGCGTATTATGTGCGGCATTCTCAAAGGTTTCGGAATGCGTGTTCTTGCTTTTGATTCATACAAAGATGAAAAAGCAGCTGCTGAAATCGGTTTTGAATACGCCGATATCGATACAATTTACCGTGAATCCGATATAATAACTCTTCACTGTCCGTTGACGCCTGAAACTGAGTATCTGATAAATGCGGATTCTATTTCAAAAATGAAGCCGGAAGTAATGCTTATTAACACGAGCCGCGGAAAGCTCATCAATACGAAGGATCTTATAGAAGCTTTGAAGCAGAAAAGAGTAGGTTATGCCGGTCTTGATGTTTATGAGGAAGAAAGCGATTACTTTTTTGAAGATTACTCAGACAGTGTGATTGATGATGATATTCTGGCGCGGCTTCTTACGTTTCCGAATGTGCTTATAACTGCTCATCAGGCTTTTTTTACAAAAGAAGCTCTGGAAAATATTGCCAGGACAACAATGGACAATATCAAAAAATATTTTGAAGAAGGTATTCTTCCGAATGAAATATGCTATAGATGCGGCCAGGGAACATCATCGTGCTCAAAAATAAAAACCGGACGGTGTTTTTAGGGCAATTCGTGCTTGACACTCGTTTTTGGTGTAAGTAGTTATATTGGATTGATTATTTTTCTGACTCTATATAAAATCGAACAATATTTTGGTGCGGTATGGCAGATATTAAAAAAAAGCGTTTCATGATTCCTATAAGCTTAAAGATGATATTCATCATCTCGCTTGTTATTATTCTCTCTTTTTCGCTTTTGACGTATATTTCAACATATCTATTTACTTCAGACAGTGAACGAAATATTGAGAGTAACACGATACAGAATGCGAATCTTATTTCACAAAAGGTTAAATCAGATTTTCTTTCGGTTATAGAAAAAAGTAAAATAGCGATTCTTGCTGTAAAGGAAGATCGCAGCAGCAATTCTTCCGAAAAAAACCTTCCGGATCAGGAAAATGATTCAGCGCTTTTTTCTTCTCTTCTTTTCAAAAGAGATCCGAATATGATTTATATCGGAATACTTAGTAAAGAAAAGAGTTCAGTCAAGGAAACAAAGAAGCTTTACAATGAAATATTTCTGGCAGATGCCGGACTTGATTCTGATATTTTTTCAAAGATACTGGATTCCGAAAAAGAAAGTGTTTTCAGTTCGATTAATGGTGCGGATTTTGCCCTGAATCTTTCTTCCTATTTCGGAAGAGGTGTAATAGGAATAATTATTCCATATGAATCGGACAGCCGAGCCGCTATGTGTATGATGGTTTCAACTGATAAAATTTATGATGCAGTAAAATCGCCTGATCTTATCAAATCATTTCTTGTAAACGGAAAGGGAGAGCTTCTTGCTCATTATGATAAAAAAATGGTCATCGAAAACAATTCCGTTGCGGATCTCCCGATTGTCAAGAGGATGACATCAAGCAGCATTAATGCGGAAAAAATCGAGTACATTGATTCCAGTTCAAAAACATGGATTGGTGCTTATAACAAAACGGGTTTTTCCGATACCGGAGTTATTTCGATAGTTTCGAAAGATCAGGCATTCGGAATGGTCCGCAAACTTCAGCGCCAGACGATTCTGATTGCCATCATCGTGCTTAATCTTGCAATTCTGTTTATCTACTTTTTTTCTAAGACAATAACCAAGCCTATCCGCAAACTTGTATCTATTTCAAACGAAATAAGAAATGGTAAATTTGACATTTCTGTAAAATCGAAATCCCGCGACGAAATTGGTATTCTTTCTGAATCTTTTGAAGATATGGCAAGGGGACTTGCCGAACGTGAAAAAATGAAAGATGCTTTCGGTAAATTTGTGAACAAAGAAATCGCTGATATGATTCTTAAAAATGAACTTAAGCTGGGCGGAGAAAGAAAAACCGCAGCAGTCTTTTTTTCGGATATACGTTCTTTTACTTCTATTTCTGAAAATCTTCAGCCGGAAGAAGTCGTTGATTTTTTAAATGAGTATATGAGTCTCATGGTTGAATGCGTAAATCAGACAAACGGAGTTGTTGATAAATTTATCGGCGATGCGATAATGGCAGTTTGGGGAACTCCTATTTCCAGGGGAAATGATACTGCGAATGCGGTTGAGAGTGCGCTTATGATGAGAGAAGCTCTTATAAGATTTAACAAGGGAAGAGGAAGCGCTAAAAGGCCTGTGATAAATATCGGATGCGGTATAAATACCGGACCTGTTCTTGCCGGTCAGATAGGTTCTCATGACAGAATGGAGTATACGGTTATCGGTGATACTGTTAATCTTGCGTCAAGGATAGAGTCACTCAATAAGCCTTTCTGCACGGATATTCTGATTTCGAGTGATTCATATAATCTTGTGAAAGATCTTTATCTTTGCACACCGATGGAAAAAATAACAGTGAAGGGCAAAAAGGATCCGCAGCAGATATATGCCGTCATTTCCAGAAAGAGCGACACAAAGGGACCAAGGACTCTAAAAGAACTCAGAGAATATGTTGGAATAAAATATGTTCCGCTTAAATCTTTTGATCCTAATTCCAAAGAAGAAAAATATGCGATTGTTAAATAAAGATTTTTTTGTTGTATGTATTAGCGGAGCAATAATTGCTTTTTGCGCGTATCTTCTATATCTTGACATAAATTCTCATATGCTCAGAGATGAAAAAAACGCTATTGCATCGATAACTTTCAGAAAAAGAATTGCTCAGAGACGTTACTCGGATAATTCCGTTTGGGAAGAGCTTTCAAATCATTCGCCTCTTTTTAATTATGATTCGATACGAACAGATGATGATTCAAGCGCAGTAGTTACATTTAAAGACGGCGGTGAGATTGACATAGATGCCAATTCCATGATTATTATAATTAAGGAAGGTTCTACTCTCAAAGTTAATTTCGAAAGCGGAAATATATCTGTAAAAAAAGGTACCCTGGCTATCAGTGTTAAAGCAGATAAAACATCCTTTGGTTTAAAGAATGGAAGACTCAGTGTAACAAAAGACTCCGGCAATGTGTCTGCAGAAATTTCAGGCGGTTCAGCTGATGTAGATTCGGCCGGTGTACTTTCTGATGCAAAATCATATGTTTTTTCGGACGGACTGGCGAAAATAGAAGACAAGACAATTCTCTTGAAATCTCCGGCTGCTAGTGAAAAAATTATTACAGTTGCAGATAAGGGTAATGTTTCATTTAATTTTGAAGGAGCTGATTCGCCGGTTATTGAAATTTCCAGGGCAAGAAATTTTTCCGCAATTTATAGAACCATTCCTTCCAAAGGCAGTTCAATTACAGCATTGCGTGAAGGAACTTACTACTGGCGGGTTGTAGACAAAAATAACAAATCTGAAATCAGAAGATTTTCTGTTATATCGGATACTCCGGTTAAGGCAGTTTATCCTGAAAATAATTCCAAGGTGCTCGTCAGCAATTCTGAACCGGCTTTTATGGCTAAATGGTCAGGTGCAGAATATGCAGTCTCGTTTGATGTAACAATAGCCTCCGACCCTATGATGAAAGACGTCGTCAAGTCATTGAAAACTTCATCCCGGTTTATTTCTTTAGAGCTTCCTTCTGAAGGTAAATATTACTGGAATGTCAGAGCTGATTATTCAGGCGGTTTTATTGATTCACGAGTGTCTTCGTTTACTACAGTAAAGCATGAGAATTTATTTCCGCCCGATTTAATTTCTCCGCTTGATATGGCTAAAGTATCAGTTTCTGCCGTTAAAACAGGTAAAATAAGATTCAACTGGAAGTCTTCGTCGAAGAAATATAAAATAGACATTGCGAAGGATTCATATTTTGCAGAAAAGATCTTTTCAAAGGAAATTGCATCAAATACGGAAGTTCTGCCTTTGGACACATCAGCCGGCAAATATTATTGGCGTGTTGCTGCAATAGATTCCAAAGGAAAGGAATCAGAATTTTCTGAAGTGCGCGAAATAAATATTGTAGATTCTTTTGATATTCAACTGGTTTCTCCGCGTCCGGGACATATTGCGAGCATGGGATTGTTGCGTTTCAGATGGAGCGATAAAAATATAGGCTCGTTATATAAAATAGAGATTTCCAGGGACAATAATTTTAAGGATATTATTTATTCTTCAACTTCAATAGAAAGATATTCTGATATAAACATAAATAATCCTGGAAAATATTTTTGGAGAGTATTTCTTTTAGCAGGCGATGAAAGTATATCCGCTGAAAGTAAGATTGAAGATTTTAGAATTCCGGATAGTCTGCAGCCTCCGGTAATTATTTCTCCTTCAGAGGGTTTGGTTTTTGATTCGGCTTCTGGCAAACCTTTAAATATCAGCTGGAAAAAAGTTGCCGGTGCCAATGGTTATTCGGTTTCATTAAAGCACATCGTCGGCGGTGAGGAATATTTATTATTTTCGGAGAAAACAAACAAAAATTCGCTTACTGTCAAAAATATATCAAAATTGAAAATTGGGAAAATTAGAGCCGAAGTTAAATCTGTTAATGTTAAGAAAGGCGAAATTGTTGCCGAAAGTAAGCCGGATACAGTTGTTTTTGAATTTAAATTATCCGAATTGCTTGCTGCTCCTGAAATCAGAACTCAAGGTTTAATCTATGTTAAATAAAATCTGCCGCATCTGGTTTTGTTCTGCGGCGTTTATAATTATATCTTTTAACATTTTTGCGCAGAGTCCTCCTTCCCTAAAATGGGGACATGTTGAAGGAGCTTCGTCATATTTTCTTGAAATCCGCGACAAAACCGAAAAAATAGTTTTTTCAAAAAAGGTTTATGCAACATATCAGAATGTTATGTTTTTAGCGCCGGGCAATTATGAATTCCGCGTTGCTGCAATGAACAAGTATAATCAGATGGGGAAAAAATCCAGATGGGCGAAAATAAAAATTGAAAAGGCTCTTGTACCTTCTTTCGATTCGTCTTCTTCCGTTGCAGTAAGTTCTACTGATAAAAGTGCACCTGTCAGCATAAAGGGCTCAGGTTTTTCGGAAAAAACCGAATTCTTCCTTGTTAAAGGTGACAGCAAAGTTAAATTGAAATCCGAATACGTTTCTTACAATGAAGCACTTGTTTATCCTGATTTGCCTGATAACGCTGAGGGTAGTTATAAACTTATTGCCGTTAATCCAAATGGTTTTCAAAGCGCCGGATCATTTGAATTAGTTGTCGATAAAAGCAAAGTTCTGCCCGAACTTGATGAATTGTCGCCGGAAAAAGTTGAAACCGGCAGCAAGACAGCTTATAAAATTGTAATTAAAGGAAATAATATTACTGCGAATACTAAATTTACCGTTTCTTCTTCATCGTACAATCAGAATATTTCTCCTGTAAGAACCACCGGAAACAGTGCTGAAATTATTCTGCCGGCAGAATTGCCTGTAGGAAAATATTCTGTTAGTGCTGTCAATTCTGACGGCGGACGTTCATTGAAGCAGCTTAAATTTGTTGTGTCAGACATAAGTGTAAAAGAAGATCCTATTGTTTACATAACGGTTTATCCATTATACAATTTAATCCTCGGCGGATGGAAGGATTATTTTGAGAATTCGTATATGTCTTTTGGAGCGGCAGTCTCTTTTCCTTTGGCGCGTTTGTTTTCAAAAGATTCATTTATGGGCAGACTTTCTGTTGAGTTCGAGGGCGATTATGTGAAATATACGGCTAAGAATGTTTCTAATATAGTCGACCGCAAAATGTATA
>DAOMHE010000127.1:0-6681 GCA_035430785.1 Spirochaetota bacterium
GAATAATTTCCGACAATATTAACGCAAGGGATTAAAAGGTATATTCCCTCCCGATTATACTTTAAGTCTCCTGACACTGCGCGTCCAAACGCAGAAGGCAGGATAGCCGCCCAGCTATTCTGCCTTCTCCTTGGAACAAAATTCAAGGGAGTCTTTCAAGAAGCTCCATAGTGAAGCTTCTGATTCTCCCTTGAATTTTTCCTTTTGAATCAATTCCTTCAACAGTAAAAATAACTCTATAAATGGAACCTTCGTGCATTGTCCGGAGATTTGATTTTATAACCTTATCTTTTCGCCTGTCGCTGATATCAAAAACAATGTCATGATTATTCTTGTCGTAAAATGTTATTGTCTTGAAATGTTCGCTATAATTTCTAAGCCTGAAAAGCATTTCGATTTCCTGCCCGCGGTATGTTTCAACAGACTGAGCCAATGCTTTCAACGTCATGTTTTCTTCGGAAATCAGACCGGAAGAAAATAAAACAAAAACTGCAAGAATGACACTGAATAATACTTTATGATTCAAGCTCGTCATCTTTCAGCCTCATAAGCAGACCCGGATTTTTATCTGCAAATCTAATGATATCATCTTTCTTCATTGAAAAGAGTGAAACCGCTGATTCGGTTCTGTAAGTATACGGCAGTGTCTGCCCGTAATACATCCGGCTTATGGATCCGATAAAATCCCCTTTTTCCAGAACACGTATTTTCTCGCCGTTTCTTTCAACCACCACTTCACCGTTTCTTATGATGCAAATATTTTTAATCTGTCCGTTTTCTTTATAAAGAACAGTCCCCTTTTTAAAATCCTGAGGAACAAAAATGGATTCAAGCCATGTTTTCTGAGTTGCCGTACAAAGCCTGAAAAACTTGCTGGTGGATAACAGATTCCATGTTTCACTTGTACGAATGCGCGCAAGACGATGAAGAGTATTTTCAAATTCCGTTCCCGCGATAAAACTAAGAAATTTATTTCTTTCTATTGTGTATAAAACAACATCAGTTTCGGCATAAACGTCGGCAGCCCGCGTTCTCTGTGTAACAATTGCGACTTCTCCGAAATAGTCATACGAGCCGTAAATTTTTTTCTCATCAAGATTTCCGCTGTCGACAGAAACATTCCCCATATGAATTATGTAAAACTTATCACCGGAACTTCCCTGCTTGATAATTAGTTCGCCTTTTTTGTATTTCTCTTCATGAACAATGTTTATAAATTCCTGCGCTTTCTTTACACTTAAATCTTTTGCGAAATCAAGATGATTCAGCAAACCCAGAATCTGATGAGCCTTTTCAAATAAAGGCGGCTTTACATTAAATGATATAGTATTTTCTATACCGAATTTTGCGAGAGAAAGAGATGTATTCTCCGGAAAATCCTTTTCTGCAATATGATAAACAAAAGTGCGTTTTTTTATCTGTTCAGGAAGTGAATCAAGATACGAGACAGGCGTGTGAAGCGGAGGAATACCGGCTTCATGAAATATAACTTTTGAATCCCATGGAAAATTTGAAAGCTCTGCATAACGCTTCTTCGACAAGACTCCCGATTCAAAAAGAGCCTTGTGAGTTTCCGGGTCATTATTGTGATCAGAACTGTATACAAACGACTGATTCTGAAATGTCATTTTGAATCCGATGCATGGAATCGAATGAAGAGTATAAAACATATCAAATTTTGCATTATGAATAAACATAGACCGCCCGATTTTTACAGGAGAAAAATCAAAGAGCGTTTTCAGCCTTTCAGCAGAAACTCCGGCAGTCGCAGAATACTTTCTTAAAAAACTTTCAAGAACAGTGTTTGTTGTATAAATGGTTATTCTCTGTTCTTCAAGAATTTTCTGAAAAGTTCCGGCATCATGGTCAGCATGACAATGAGATAGAATTATTCCCGTAATGAATTTGGGATTTACATTTGAATCAAGAAGCCATTCGGTAGAGTTGACAGGCGGGTCAACCATGATTCCCTGATGATTAATCCAGATGATGAATCCCGAAGTATTATTAGTCGGATCAAATCCGTGACTTGGTCCGAGACATGTAATTCCGAAAAGAGGAGGAACAAACGGTTCCGACAGTCTTTCTCCGACAAGATATGAAGCCTTGTATTCAACGAAATTATCTACTTCTGCAATCTGTTTGCCGCCGTCGCGGATGGAAAACTTTTTACCGCTTGATGCTATTTCAACATTTCCAATAACAGCTTTCTCCTGGCTCATTATAATGAACTCAACAAGATCATCAATGGTAAAATTGCCTCGGAAATGGTTCATTTCGTTCTTCAAATCAGTAACGAATACATCCGGATTATCAATGTCATAATCAAGTGAGATATCAAAATCGATAGGACCGAAAAGCGCCTCCTGAAGAATATCGCGCATTGCTTTTTGCTGTTCTTCTGTGCAGATTACCTTAGTTCTGCTTTTCTTTATAAAGAAATTAAAATAAAGCGGAAACTCTATTTCGGCTACACTAATCCCTTTTATCCAGTTAAACATCTCGCGCGTAAGCACAAATATTTTCGGTACGGAATCAGGAAGAAGCATCGTATCTTTTATTGTTTCAGGAGGAATACCGAACTGAATATTACCTTCAGCAGTACGAACAAGAACACCGCCTCTTTTAAGCTCATATTTTATATCATTTTTATGCATTAATTTTTCCGCGTATTAATAATTACAATGAGCCCCAAAATATCCAGCTTTTTTTTATTTGATCCGCTTTAAGCTTAAACGTTACTAAAAATGAGACATATTAATATTGCGCAATCGATTGTCCCGATATAACTCATCTAAATTTATTCTTGACTTTTTTTTTGAATATTAGTATATGATACCATTGTATTTTGAGAAAACGCTTTATGCGACTTTCCGCTTTTGCCGCCGTAACATAATTCAGTTTGGAAGCAAAGAAAATACAGAGTAATTTTTTTGAGGTTAAAAAATGGCAGTACAGATTTATGCCGGCAATTTGCCGTACAACACTAACGACGAAGCGCTAAAATCTCTTTTTGAGGGCTTTGGTGAAGTTGTATCTTCGAAAATTGTCAAAGACAGAGACACTGGAAGATCTAAAGGATTCGGTTTTGTTGAAATGACTGATTCAACAGCTGCTGATGACGCGATCAAACAGCTTGACGGTTCTGATCTTGGCGGAAGAAAAATCAAAGTCAACATCGCTAGACCTAAAGGCGCGTAATGGCTTAAAATAAATCCATGACAATCAAAGGAGGCTGAAACAGCCTCCTTTTTTTATTAATCAAATACATAAGATAAATGCTGCTGGCCCAGTCCTCTGAATCCGTAATCGCTGACTTTCTGTTCAAATGATTTAAAATTATCTCCATAATGGACTAATATCATTTTTGACTTAATATCCGCAGGAAGAGTATTTAATTCTTCTATAGATGCATGAACTCCTCCTGTAAAAAACTGGCAGTCATGAAATATTGCTTCAAAGTCAAACTTTAAGCAATATGATTCAATCAGATCCCTGTCAAAACGCGTATCGCTTGTAAACATTACTCTTTCATCAATTACAATTCCGCAGCTCCAGAATGAATTATTCCATGCATTCGAAACATCCGGTATATGCATCGTCCTGAACATTTTCAGATCAATTGAACCGACCTTCGCGGATAAAGTTTCTCTTGGAAAATCATGAAGCATCTTCGGACGGTTGATATTGAAAAAATCCTTAAAAGAAAGAATATCCCCGCAAATCTCTTCATTGTATGCCGCTCCGCCCCTAAGCGACATATCCCAGAGTATATGCTGATATGTTTCACTTATAACCATATTGGGTTTCTTCTTTGTCACGTATCTGCCGAGAAGAGCGATCTCTTCCAATCCGCCGATATGATCTGCATGAGAATGAGTAATAAGAATATTTTCAATCGAAGTAATAGGAATACCGAGCTCAAAGAGAGACTGCGTACATTTTGTACCGCAATCAACAAGAAGATGATCCTTTCCTTTGATTATGAGGAGGTTCGTCTGATACTGCGCTTTAGTAAAGGCGCTTCCGACCCCTGCGAAAACCAACTGAAGACTCCCGTCGTTAGAAAGCTTCAGTCCGTCTGAGGCGATTTTTTCTGTTTTCATATTAAACCCTTCTTTTTATGCTTGAAAAGAAACAAGAGATTTAAGCATAATTAATTGAATATATTTTTCAATCTTTTTTTATGCGGGGATATATGCGGAATTTTTTCTCTGAAAAACGTATCGGGAAAATTGACCGGAGCAATGAAAATAAGCTTGAAAGGAGCACCTTCGAAAAAGATCACGACAGAATAGTATATTCCAATTATTTCAGAAGACTGCACGATAAAACACAGGTTTTCCCGTATTCTCCCCTTTCAGCATCAAATCAGGCAAGATCAAGACTTTCTCATTCACTTGAAGTTTCCTGTGTGGCGCGTTCGCTCGGAAATCTCACAGGTTTGCACTTATCCGATAAGTTTCCTGATATCAGACCATTTGATGTCGGAATAATCGCAGCATCCGCCGCACTCGCCCATGACATCGGTAATCCTCCATTCGGTCATTCCGGTGAAGACGCGATCAGAATCTGGGCAAAGGAAAACATTGACCGCTCTCAGCTGAGCAATGAAGAATATTCTGACTTGATAAATTACGAAGGAAACGCACAGGGTTTCCGCATTCTTTCACGTCTCGAGATATGGCAGAGAAAAGGCGGGTTGCGCCCCGCCTGTGCAACGATCGGAGCATTTACAAAATACCCGTGCAGTTCTTCTGCAATGGATCCGGCATCCGGCATAATCTCAAAAAAGAAATTCGGCTTCTTTAAGGAAGATGAAAGGCTTTTCACGGAAGCGTTTGAGGAAATGGGAATTCCCAGATACGAGGCAGACAAAACCGCCTATCCGAGACATCCGCTTTCTTTTCTCTCTGAAGCTGCTGATGATATTTGTTACGCTGTTATAGACCTTGAAGACGCCTTTCATCTGGGAGTAATAGACTATCAAACCCTTGAAGATTTACTGCTTCCGATTGTCCGGCACGAACACGATTTCAGCATTGATCCGTCTTTCGATAAACACATAAAAGTATCACGACTGCGTTCTGCAGCAATCAATTCGATGATAAACCAGTGTCACAAATGCTTTATCGAAAACATCGATTCAATTTTTTCACTGAAACATAACACTCCGCTTGTTTCAGAAATCGGCAGTGCAAAGCAATATGATATTATCTATGATTTTTCCATGAAGAACATATACTCATCAAGCAGTATACTCGAAACAGAATACGCAGGATTCAAGGCAATCGGCGCACTTCTGAATATTTTTATGCCTGCAGTTTTATCGAAGAATCCGGATAAGCAGGAAAAACTCGGAAGAAAACTCATACCGTCCATTTATTATAAGCGCTTTGAATTTTCTGATAAATATAAAAATGATTCCGCAGAACATTTAATAGAGTTTCTTTCACCATATCAGAGAATGCTGACTGTTACGGATTATATAAGCGGAATGACGGATAGATTCGCAATAGAACTTTACAGGGAACTTACCGGCTTCGGAAAAATATAGTCAGCGTTCGGTTCTATTTCTTCCGTTAGTCTTTGCAGAATATAAAAGGCGGTCGGCTTCCGACAGAAGATTTTTAAGCTCATCGCCGCTCCACTGGCAAACTCCGATACTAACAGATACCGTAATATCTTTCTTTGATAATTTCAGACTTTCTACATTCTTACGGATTCTTTCAGCCGCAGAAAAAGCATCATCGATAGAAGTATTCGGAAGTACAACCAGAAATTCCTCACCGCCGAATCTTCCGACAATATCAAAATCTCTCAATGTTTTGGTTATAGATTCGGCTATCTTTTTCAAGACGACATCACCGGAAAGATGTCCGAACTCATCATTAATCCGCTTAAAATGATCAACATCAATCATCATCACAGAAAGCGGATTTTCATAACGTTTGGATTTTTCAATTTCATCTTCCAGGCGTTCCATTGTGTGACGTCTGTTGTAAAGAGAAGTCAAAACATCCGTTATCGCCAGCTGCTTGACTTCATTCAGCAAAATATAGTTTTTTGCATTTGTCTTAATACGCGATAGAAGCAGTTCATTGTTAAAAGGTTTGGCAATATAATCATTTGCTCCGATATTCAGAGTGTTTGAAATTGTTTTATAATGGGCAACTCCGGATATGGCAATTATCACAGCCTCTGATCCTTTCTCGCGCAGCTTCATTATGACATAATTGCCAATCATGTCCTTTAACACCATATCAATCAGATAAATATCGTATTCCTTATCTGAAGCTAAAAGCTCATCTCCGGATTCATAGTATTCCACATTTGAAATACCCGCCATAGTAAATATTCTTTCCATTATATAGCGGTCCATTTTACTGTCGTCGCATACCGCAATTTTAAGTTCCGCCATTTTCTGAAAAACATTATCCTCTCGCATATAAGCAAGAATCGCTGAACGTATTTCATCGTTTCCGGACTTTTTGGAAATATAATCCACTATGCCTAGAGAAAACATTCTTGTGCGGTATTCATCGCTGTCCGTTCCGGTTATAACAACAACAGGAATATTTTTATATGGTGAATCATTGATTTTCAGAATAAGATCTTCACCTGTCCAATCTTCAAGCTCAATTGCAGTTATTATAAGATCTATTTTACGGCTTTTTAAAA
>DAOMHE010000128.1:0-6623 GCA_035430785.1 Spirochaetota bacterium
ACTTTTGCAAGCAGTCTTAGTCAATTAATGCGCCCGCTGATAACTGATAAATCCATAATCTCTATGTCGGAAAACAAGACTCTTTTTTCACATAATTTCAACGGCACTCTTAAGTGGAAAATAAATCTTGATGCTATAATAAAATCACGGCCGGTTATTTATAAAAATTCAATTTTCATTATAGATGTCAACAGCAACTTTTATTCAATTGATGCCGAAAAAGGAGAGATTCTCTGGAAAAAAGAAATTGAAGGTCCTATTCTATTTGAAACAGAACCTCTTTTAATAGATAAGTATATTTATTTTGCAACTACTTACGGATACCTTTACTCTTTTAGTCATAATGGAAATCTTAACTACAGGAAAGAATTATCAGGCGGTGTATACTCATCTCTTGCATACTATGACAAAAAAGATTATCTGATAGCCGGCACAGATCAATCAAAGGTACTTTTTCTGCAAAGGTCTAATGGAAATCAAAAATGGCTTTTTGAAACAGAAAGCAGAATTGCCAATGCCTCGCCTATGATATCTGGAAATATTCTTTATATTCCGACGATCAACGGCACTTTATATGCTGTATCAATTGATGAAGAAAAAGAATTATGGCGGTTTAAATCGGAATCGAACATATCTACAACTCCGCTCGTAATTGACGATACCATGTTTTTGGGTAATTCAACCGGTACTTTTTATGCGCTTAACCGCATTACCGGTGAAAAAATTTGGGATAAAAAATTATCTTCTTCTCAAATATATCAGCCGTTTTTGGTTGATTCTATCATGTACATTTCAGCGGGCAATACTCTTTATTCAATGTCCATCCCGAAAGAGGGCAAAATCGCATGGACTTTCGGATTTGATACAAGAGTCAGCACTGCACCTTCAGCAATGGGCAACAATATATTTGTCGGACTTGCAAATGGAATACTTTATAGTCTTAAAGAGGATATCTATAAGGATTAAAAATCAATCCATTGGCAGTCATCAAGAATTTGAGAATATCCGAAAGATGACTTGTAGCTCATCTTCGGGTGATTCTTTATATAAAAGCCCAGATAAAGATAATCAAAGCCGGTTTCTCTGCACTTTTCAATCATTGAAAGAACTGCAAATATACCGGGAGCTCTCTTTATAAAAAATGGGTCATAAGCAGTGTATACTGCCGACATCGATCTTTCTCCAAAATCAACGGTACTGAACGAAACTATTCTTCCTGATTCTTTAGTTACTTCACATTCGGCTGAATTACCGAAGTCTGAAAACATTTGCGAAATCATAATATCATCAATCTGAGCATCATTCGCGCAAGAGCCCAGAAAACTTTCTTCAGAATGCCTTTCTCTGTAGTAATCACGGTATAAAAGCTTTTTGCTTTCCGAAAGACTTAACTTATGAAAAGAAACCTGTAAATCAGAATTAGAAATAATGTTTCTTCTCTGTGAACGGTTTGGAAGAAATTCTTTAATTTTTATGCGATAAGAAGTACAAGCATTACATTGATGACAAATGTTGCGGTAATAAACATTGTCGCATCTTCGATAGCCAGCAGATAAAATAAAATCAACAATTTCAGGCGGCAGGCCTGAACTGCTGTAAAAGACTACTGAAGTTGAAATTTTATCCGGAAAGTAACTGCATGAATGCGAAACTACTTCCGCTTTAAAATATTTTTCAATATCATATATCGATTCAATCATCAGACACTTTCTCAAACTTCCGTTTTTCTTCAATTAAATGATTCATGAGATAACTGACTTTCCATTCAATATTTGAACTTGTCAATCCGCAAAAAATCGGACGTCTTATGTTTGAAGGGAACGATTTCATAAATTTCATAATTAAATCATCATGAAATCCGAGAAACATTATAAATCTCTCATCAAGAGCTTGCCCGAAAGAATGTTCCGACATATTCAGGATATCTTTAACAGTAAACTCTTCTCTCTCTGATGCGGATAAAAATATAATATCAGATTCATGAAAACTCTCTGTCTTTTCTTTAAGTAAACCGGCTTCTGCAGCGGAAAATCCATATAGCAATAATCCAAGGGAATTCTCTTTATCAGTATTCATATCACCCCGCAATTGATTTACTTTTAAAAGTTTCATTTAAAACATTATTCAATTGCCTTGTAGATTTATCAACTCCGTTTTGATACAAGCAGAAGGCAGTTCCATAAAACGTATGATAATTGAAACTTATTTTATTAGCTTGGCATATATCAATAACATAAGAAACTCAATATTTTCCGTGTTTTCTATTATCTAATACCGTCTTTAAAATCCCGAATTCGCCCAGATAAACATGATTCTATATATTTTAAGATATTTCTTAATTCAACATTGCTATACTTTCCGAATCCGGTATAAGTAAAGAATAAGTTTTGTAATAAGGCGGTATAACATTTCCTTTTAATTGAGGATTGAACTCACGTATTTTTTTTTCGCTTATACCAAAAGACTTTGAAACATCCGAAATAGTCGCAGGCGTTTCGATAGTGACTTTCATATAATTATATTTCAAATCAGACAGTTTAGGATATATGGTTGTTGATTTTAGATGTTTTTGGATGATAAGAAGTGCAGCAAATCTTGGAACATAAAGAGCTGTTTCTCTTTTAAATTTATTCGCTTCTGCAAGCTGCCAGTAATTCATACCGGGATTTTTCGACATAATGCTTCTGACATAACCTGCTCCTCCGTTATAAGCCGCAAGCGCGAACTCCCAATTTTTAAAAATTGAATATAGATATTTAAGATGTCTTACAGCTGCTTTTGTGGATTTTCGGATATCATTTCTTTCGTCGACATATGAATCATCCATTAAATCAAGCTCCTCAGCCGTTACACTGACGAACTGCCACAAGCCTTTTGCATTGGACTTTGATACAGCAACAGGACTGAAGCCGCTTTCAAGAAGAGGTAAATATATCAGTTCAGATGGAAGATCCTTTTCTTTTTCAAATATATTTTCTATTGCAGGTATATATTTCTGCGACCGTTCAAACGCAGTAACAGTTCCGGCATAATCATAACCGAGATACCAGTCTATCTGCTCCTGAACCTGAAATGAACGAATAATTGATAAGTTGTCTATAGATTTAAAAAAATCAGACTCTGTTAATTCAGCTGAAGGTAATTCAACAACGGCATCCGAAATTATATCTTCAAATTTTCTAGAATCATTACTTTGACCGGCACAATGAAAAGCAAAGAACAGAAGGCATACAAATACATGTTTCACTTTAATAATTTTAATCATAACTCTCCGAAGATGTACACACAAAAAAACCCTCGATATTTGGCAAGAACATTTTTTTCGTCTTTTTAATTGATTTAATGGTTGAAAAAGTTCTTGATATTATTATTCAATGATATTTTCTGAAATAGTGCGCATTTATTGTCATATGGAGTTGAAATGGATAAAGTAGATATTTGGTATTTTTCTGACAAATCATCAGCAACCGGCATTTCGGATCAGATACAAAAAGCCGGTCTCGACCTTAATATCATAACTTCTTTTCAGAATGAAAATATTTCATCAGAAAATGGCAATATTTTTATAATTGATATCAGCTACAATAACCTTTCCGAACTTGTAGATATTATTAAAGACGACAACCGCCTTGCGGGAGGTCAAAAATATATTCTCGTTCATGCGAAAGATATAGATTGCGCGACACGACTATCTTCAGAAATACTCAATTTGGAATTTTTAGATAAAACAATAGACGGAAGAGAATTCGCCATTCTAATTGAAAAAACAGCAATCATAGAAAAATACAAACTTATGATGAAATCTTTTTCAAGAGAAGCAGAAGACCGTCTTGAAGCTTACCAGAGTCTCATAAAAGTTCATAAACAATATCCCTTTGAATCTGATTCGCAAAAACATGCGCTTGAAAAAATTATTAAGTATGAAAAAAATCTTGTTGATGAGCAAAAAAATCTAAATGAAGCAATTAAAGAATTTACGATACATCATCAGAAATCACTTTTTGAACTTAAAAACGTTCTTGATGTAGAAGAGATGCTCGACTCTCTCAGAAATCAGGAAATGATTTACGCCAATAACACAATAAAAGCCCAGCAGTCTGTTATAGAATTTTCCGCGCAGGAAATAGCTGAACGCGAAAAAATATTCGAAGCCCAGGAAAGAACATATGAACTCAGCCGTGAGGAATCTATTGCTCTTCATGCAGAGGTAAAACGCTTACGTGCTGAAAATGAAAAATTAAAAGCAGAACTTTCAAAGTTTAATTCGAATCAGGGGTAAGAATTTGGAGTGGGAAAAACTGCTAAGGAACTCCGTTCAGGACGGAAAAATTAAAGAATTGTATCTCAGGAAAATTCCTGTATTAAAAAATTGTGAAAATTGGAAAAACGTTGAACCTTTAGGATATGTTGACCACAAGGGTAAATATGCAATCTACAAGGGGATGCTCGTAAAACTAAAAGACAATCTGTTTTTTGTTAATGAAAAAACAATCGAAGCGCTAAGTCAGTATATCAACTGGAAAAAGACCAACAAAATAACAGTTTATACTGATGAACAATGATTAAATCACATTTCACCGCTTTCGTCATTCATGAGAGTGATGACAGCTTTGTGCTTTTCTGCCAGCTTAATCACTTCATCGAGAGCGCTCTTCTTAATTATAGCATAATTATCAGATATCTGCTTAAACTGGTTTGTTTCAAAAAAATGATTATTAAGTTCTTCAAGAAAATCAGTTCTATTAGTATGCACTACATGAACAAGTGAAATATCAATCTTATGTGTTTGGTTGACCCATTCTTTAAGCAAAAAAGCCAGATTCTGAGGAAGCGGATTCTGCGTAAGCATTTCAAGCTTAGCTGAAAAAACATCAGGTTCCATTCCTCTTTTATATGCTTTTATTATCGAATCTTTTGTAATCTTTGCATTTATGATAACATCATTTTTCAGCAATTCGGAATATGCAACTATCAGATAGATTGCTTCAAGTTTGACGGTATCTTTCGGAACAATAAGTGAAAAATCAGGATTAATATAAAGACTCTTAACTTCCGGCTCAGTTTTCTGTTTTCCGGTAATCTTTTCGTATATTGGACTGAGAATTATTTCACCGCCGCTGACCTCAACAAGCCCCAGAAGCAGAAGAAAACGGAAAGTATTAATGAAGCTTTCTGTAATTATCTGACGAGATTCATTTAAACGGTTCAGGAAATTGGGACTGACAGTCACAGAACTTGCAAAAAAATGCGTTTTCATATGAGATATGTTTACTGAAGAATTGCGGATCAAAGCATTGATGAATGACTCAAGTTCGGATTTTCCAGGCGTCTTAAAAGGCGGTGAAAAAACAGTGTTACATTCAAACCGGTCTTTCTGCTTGGTTATTATCTTTTTAACCAGTTTATCAGGGGAAATAATATCATCGCTGACTGAAGACAAATCCGCAAAAACTGCATCTTTTCTGAGAGATATTATTCTCAGCATATCCATCAAATACAATGAAAGCTGACTGGATTCATCTATGCTGAGCTGCTGGCCGTTCCAGTCTGTCAGAGAATAAGACGCCTCTGAAAGTCTTTTCCGGTCAACTTTTCTAAAATCACCCTGCTGTGTCAGATAAAGTCCATATGTAGAAATTATATCAAATGAACGCAGGATATTGTTTATTGCAAGATATCCGTTTGATGCGGTAAATGATCTTTTTTCACCGGCCTTAGCGTGAAAATATGAGAAAAACTTTTCTCTCAGAATTATTGCAGTGGAATACGGAAAATCCAGTATTGATATAATATCAATACATCCGGAATCACGAAGTTCAAAAAGCTCAGAAGTCAGCTTCTTCGATGAAGATTCTTCATATGCTTCCTGAAGTGTAATTATTCCTCCGAAAGAATAAACTGACTCTAAAAATTTGATTTTTTCTTTTGATAATCCCGGGCTTATTTTTTTCTCAGGATTTGCTTCAGAGTACTCAATCAAACTTTTGAGTTTATCAACTACGGACTGTTTATTTTGAGGTATAATAACATCTGAAACAGGTTTATAAACATGGAGCTTATCAAGTTTGTTATTTAAATGTTTTCTATTTTTAAAAATGTAAACAAGTGCAAAATTTTTAAGGGATTCTATTGAAGATTCTATCTGATCGGATTTGAGATGACTGGCTTTTTCGAGTTCGCTTATAGTTACACCATCATCTCCGTTTGCAATTACGGAGAAAACGTGAAGATCCCTCTCTGATAATGAAGATAAAAGCTTATCAACGCCCTCAAGAGTACCCAACTTTGCCGCAATTGTATTAGGGGCTTTTGATGTAATTTCAAGCCTAGCGATAAGCTCGGCTAAAGCATCTCCAGCAAGCGACTCTATCCCCTTTTTTAACTTTTCCATCTTAAAAAATTGTGGACAGTTGTTAAGCTGCCAATTAGATATTGGGTTACTAATATAATAAAATTCCACAAAATCAAGAAAAATAATTATTTTATCGCAAATTTTCTTGTTTTTGTCTGCTGGCGGGTGAAATGTTCAGAAATGCCGAGATAAAATCCGAAATAGTTGATTTGCGATTAGAATTTCAACTTAAATATGCTGTAAAAAAAATATTTATCTGCATTTTTGTATC
>DAOMHE010000129.1:0-6616 GCA_035430785.1 Spirochaetota bacterium
TTTTTATTTTTTGTAAATCCGATACTATCTTTTGTCTTTTGTCAAGTCATCATTTAATAATTAAAAGGCTATCATTATGTAATTTCTTGACTTTCAGATAATTATCATACAATAGGAATATGAGCAAAGAAGATTTGTATGATTTTTTTAAAAACACTATTAATACCATTGAGCCGGTTTCGGATGAATTGATTCTTGAATTATTTAAAATTTCCAAATGTGTTCATTATTCCAAAGGATCTTTTTTTGTAATGGCTGGGGATAAGCCGGAGTATATGGGTCTCAATATCAATGGTATTTTCCGTTTGTATTATGCCGATGACAACGGTAATGAATTTACTAAAGGTTTTTCAGTTCCGGGTAAGTTTATAGTTTCATATAGTGCAATTGCGCAGAATAGAGAAAGTTATTTTTCAATTGAAACTATTACTGAGTCGGATGTTATACAGTTTTCATTCTTGGAATTAATGAATATGGCACAAAAAGCAATTGAATGGTTTCCTTTTTTGTTCAAGCTTCTACAGTCGGTTTATATAATGAAGGAAATGAGAGAAAAATCATTTCTATTGGAAAATGCTTCGGTGCGTTATGTTAATTTTTTAAAAGAATTCCCCGGGCTTGAAGATAAAATTCGCCAATATCACATTGCTTCCTTTTTAGGTATAACCCCCGAAGCTTTGTGCCGCATAAAAAAAGATCTGAAATTGATGTAGGTTAATGACAATAATTTCATCTATGAATTTCATTCTATTACTAGGAGGAAATTTATGGAGATATTTTCGGGAAAGACAATTCTTATTACAGGTGGAAGTTCCGGTATAGGTTTGGAGATGGCAAGACAACTTTCATTGCAAAAAGCAAGAGTAATTATTTGCGGTAGATCCAGACAAAAATTAGATGATACAATAAAAAGAATACCGGGAATTATCACAGTTCAGTGTGATCTGACAAAAAAAGATGAAAGGAATATGTTGTTTGATAGAATTTCAAATGATTTTCCGAATCTTAGCGTTCTTGTAAATAATGCGGGTATTGTTAAGCGCTTTTTTATTTCAGAGACTCCAAGCCTTGAAGAAAGCATACGTGAGGAATTAGAAACCAATTATATTGCCCCAGTGGTTCTATCGCAGCTCTTTTTCCCATTATTGAATAAAAATAAAGGAATGATTGTTAATGTATCTTCAGGACTCGCATACTGTCCCATATTTGCAGAACCGAATTATTGCGCGACTAAGGCCGCACTTCACTCTTTTACTCAAAGTATGCGGATTGAATTTGCCGGAAAAGGCGTTAAAGTATCGGAGATATTTTATCCTGCGGTTGATACTCCTTTTCAACAGGGACATGCTCCTAAATTTGCGATAAGCCCTGAAGAAGCTGCATCAATGGCTATTAAAGGATTAATTTCAGGTAAAAACGAAATAAGAATAGGAAAAGCGAAAGTAATATATTTTATGAGCAGATTTTTCCCTGCAACAATTTTAAGATTGATGAGCAAGGCTGTGATCGAAAATGCTAAAATTATTTTTGATTCAAAATGAAATAGAATATATTGGCTTAACAAGATTTTAAGGCTGTAATCAGGCTAAAAGTTTAGTTGACAAAAAGAAAGGATGAATACGTTCTTTAAGGGAAGCCGCGATGGTGAAATTGGTATACACGCCAGATTCAGGTTCTGGTGGGGGTTTCCCTGTGAGGGTTCGAGTCCCTCTCGCGGCAAAGAATTTCCAGGAGCAATTTTGTCTGATATTAGTTTCCATGACTCTAATTTTCAAATAGCATTACTTGCCTATTCCGCTATAGAATCCAGAATAAGTCCCGCATCTGTTTCATTCAGTTTTTTTGAGTGTCTTAAAATTCTTTCAATACACTGCGGGATTGATGAAGAAGAAACACGAAAACTGTGTATTAGTGCTGCTTTTCATGATATTGGGATGGTTCTTCTCCCGGATTCTATAATATGTCATGAGGGAGTGTATTCTCAAAAAGATAAAGATGCTGTTTTCGATCATACTCTTAACGGCCGGGACATGATTCTTGATGCCGGAGGAGAAATGTCGGGTTTTGCCGCTGAAATTGCTTTAACTCATCATGAGAATTATGACGGAACGGGTTATCCATACGGAATTAAGGACTGCGAGATTCCGTTTTATTCAAGGGTTGTATCAGTTGCCGACTGTTTTGACGCAATGTGTTCCGACAGATTTTATCGTAAGGCTTTTACTCCGGAAAATGCGTTTGATCTCATTCTTGCGGAAAGGGGCCGTAAATACGATCCTGAAATCCTTGACAATTTGAGACTTTGTTTTGATAAACTTACTGAGATTTATTTAAACGGCAGTTTATGAAAAATTTGCCGAATTTATATGTATAATGAATATCCGTTTATTATTTTTTTACAGGTTTTACTTAAAACGGGAATGTTCAGAAGGAATTAAAAATGAGTATTGTAAAACTGAATAAAGCATGGATTCCGAATTCAATTACCATGGGTAATCTTCTTTTCGGATTTCTTTCTATAATATTTGCATCGTCCGGTCATTATGAAAGAGCCGGTATGTGTATTCTTTTCGCGGCACTTCTTGACGGATTTGACGGTCAGGTTGCCCGAATGCTCGGAGTATCCAGCAAAATTGGTGCTGAGCTTGATTCACTTGCTGATTGTGTTGCTTTCGGAATTGCCCCGGGTTTTCTTGCATATTCGGCTTATTTCCGAAAAATAGCCATCAATATCAATCTGGAACAGCACATAGTTTTAGGTATGTTTATTGCTGCAATTTTCCCGCTTTGTGCGGCTTATCGTCTTGCCCGTTTTAATGTTTCGCACGAATCAAATTCTTTTTCCGGTCTGCCTTCTCCTATTGCCGGCATAATAATAGCGCTTATTCCGATATCATTTTCCGAAACGGATTATATTCAGAGATTCCTTCCGGTGTTTGCCGTATTTTTTGTTCTTGTTGCTCTTCTTATGGTTTCAACAGTTAAATTTTCAAAACCTCAGGCAAGTGTTCTCAAAAAGATTCACGGCGTTAAACTCATCCTTCTGATTCTCATTGTCATCGGAATGTCAATACTCCTGAAAAAATGGATTCTTTTTATTTTCATCGGACTTATAGTAATTTATATATTTTCCGGTCTTTACAGCTTTCTCATACAGTTGATTCAGGACAGAAAATATTAGACCGGTTTATCTTGCGTATATTTGTTGATGCCGATGCAGTTCCATCCGCTGTTCGTGAAATTATATTCCGTGCGGCGGAAAGAACCGGTGTGCATGTCATTCTTGTTGCGAATATCCCTCTTAAAATTCCGGAATCAGTTTATATCTCAGGTGTTGTTGTTTCTTCTTCTCCCGATGCCGCCGACGACTATATCGCATCAGAGGTTTCGCTGAGTGATTTAGTTGTAACTTCAGATATTCCGCTTGCAGCCCGTGCAGTAGAGAATGGTTCATTTGTTATAGATTTTCGCGGAAATCTTATAACAGATAGAAACATAAATGAAAGACTGACTGTGCGTAATTTGATGGCTGATTTGAGGGAGGCGGGAGAGAGTACCGACCGGCAGTCTTCTTTCAGCCAAAGAGACAGGCGGAATTTTGCAAATCAGTTGGATCAATTCTTGTCAAAGCACGTAAGAATAATGTAGTTTAAAGATTATCCGTAAATTCGGGATAATCATATAAAGGAGAAATAATTCATGGAAGGAAATATAAGAAAATCGATTCAGCCGGGAATGAAAGTCGGCATAGTTTTGAAAAAGGATCAGAAAACCGGTATAATAACTGAAGGATGCGTAAAACGGATTCTTACTAAATCGGCTGAACATCCTCACGGTATCAAGGTGGAACTTGAGTCGGGTGAAATCGGCAGAGTTAAAAAAATACTTTTCTGAGAAAAATGTAATCCCTCATATAATGCTTGGTTCTGCCGGTTATAATTCCGATAATTAAGCATGAATCAAATCAGTTTCAGTACAAGTACCGCCAAAAGCGGCAGAATGACATTGTCCGTTATCAGTGAAGACGGAAATGAAGTTTTTATTCACAGCAGGATACATCCTGAAAAAGATAAATCTGTTATTTTGTCAGACGGTTTTTCTGGACGGGTTATTCTTCTGGGTTTGGGTCTCGGCTATCATTTGATGAACCTGAATACTGAAAATATAAAAGAATTGATTGTTGTTGAAATTTCCGAAGACGTCGTACATCTGTCCAAAGATATTTTTTTAGAGAACAATGCACAGAATTCAAAAATCAGATTTGTTTCACCTGAAGTAAATGAATTTTCTGATAAGTTTTGGGAGAACCTCATTGATATTGAAACTTCTTCGTCATTTGTAATTCTTGAACATCCCGCATCAGTGAGAGCTTTTCCTTCATACTATACAAAAGCTAAAGAAACTCTGAGTTCTTATATTGCAAAAAAAGCTTCGGACAATCTCACTATAAAAAAGTTCGGTTTATTATATTTTAAAAATGTATTAAAAAATATAAATTCTTTTATTTCTTCGCCTTCTGTTAAGTGCTTCAAAAATAAATTTACAGAAAGTGAAGCAATTATCGTGTCTTCCGGTCCGTCTATTGATATGTTTGTTGAAAAGATAAAAGAGATAGAAAAGAAAGTTTTTATAATTGCAGTTGATTCTGCTCTTCCTGTTTTAGCAGAGAATAAAATAGAACCTGATTTTATTGTTTCAATAGATCCCCAGGCATATACATGGGAGCACCTTAATGCAATAAAATCATCCGCGATACTCATACAGTCACTCACGGCTCATAATGCGGTGAAGACAGATCATCAATATTTCTATCTGAATTCTCATCCTTTATGTCAGATCATAGGTCATTTATTCGATGTTGAAAACATTGATTCAAATTGCGGCAATGTTGCGGGTGATGCTGTCAATTTTGCTAAATACTGCGGATTTAAAAGGACATATATTACGGGCATTGATTCTTCTTTTCCGTTTCATGAGATTTATTCCAGATCAAGTTCGTATCAGAAAAGATTTTTATTCAGATCATCACGGCTTAATACATTAGAGAAACAGAACTCGGATTATATTTTTAAAAATTCATCTAATTATAAAGTCGGTGGAAGTAATACCCGGAAATCATTTATAAATTATAAAAATGCTGTTGAAAAAATGCTGGATGATAAGTTTGTTCATATCAGCCGGTATTCACTGTCTCTAAAAAACTGCATTTTGTCGGATGAAATAGAAATTACATCTAATGAATCTGATAAAAGAAAAATGTTGAACAACATTGTCAAATCGGGTAATATTCTGAATATTTCGAAGAAAGAACTTAATGATTTTATATTCCAGAGTGAAGTGTTGGAAGAATTATTTCAGCAGTCTTTGTATGACTGCAGTGAAGTACATAAAAATAAATTGCTGGAGCTTATGAAATGCGCGTTGGTGTAACAGGAAATTATTCCTCAGGAAAAAGTACTGTTTGTTCGTTTTTTGAAGAGCTTGGTGGAACGGTAATAGATACTGATATTATCGCCCGGCAGGTTCTTGAGAAAGGAAGTAACGGATTAAAAAAGATAATAGAAGCATTCGGTGAAGAATTTCTTCTTCCGGACGGTCAGCTTGACAGAAGAAAGCTTGCATATCATGTGTTTAAATCCGAAGAGCTCACAAAAAAACTGAATTTAATCGTTCACCCGCTTATTTCTGATATTGTTATTAAAGAAAGTATGGAAAATGACAGAATTTATTTTATAAATGCGCCATTGCTTTTTGAAGCAAAATTGAATCCTCTTATGGAAAAAAATATAATAGTTGTCGCAGAAGAGAAACTGATGATCGAAAGGGGAATAGCCAGAGATAAGCTGTCTGAAGAAGAAATCCGGGACCGTCTTTCCCGCCAATTTTCTGTTAAGGAAAAAATAAAATTTTCCGATTATGTAATATATAATTCTGGTGATTTAACAGAAACAAGACGGCAGGTGCAGGATATATGGAAAATTTTAATGAGTCTTTTCAGCAGCAAAAACCTATAAGAAAAGAAGTTAAAGAAAAGAGCATTTATTCGCTCAATCTTGACGGAACAAGAATAGCAATTTTATGTTTTATCATTGTAGCGATTGTTGCGGTTACATTTCTTATCGGAATGAAAATATCTGATGATGAATCAGTTAAACTTCCGGAAACTGCAACAACGTCAACAGACAGCGGATTTATATCCGGTGATCCTTTGAGCACTATTCCTGATGAAGTTCCTTCTTCGGGAACACAGACGGATTTAGGTTCTAAAGAAACAGGTGTTCAGAGTGTTAAAGATCCTCTATTTGCTGATAATCAGAGTGTAAAACCTGATTTGGATGAGAAGGAAGAAAAAACTATTCTTTCTGCAAAGAATAATGATAGTCCGGTTCACAGTTCTAAGCCTAAAATTGCGTCTAAGCATAAGAAAAACAATAAAATTGCTTCAACTAAAAAACATGACTCTGCAGTAAAAAACACAAATGTTAAACCTGCGTTTGCTTCAGTCAGCAGAAAGAATTCTGAAGTACGTCTGCCGGTTTCTAAAGGAAAATTTGCTGTTCAGGTAGCTTCTTTTGATACTCTTTCAAAGGCTAAATCGGAAGTTGCTTATCTCAAA
>DAOMHE010000130.1:0-6579 GCA_035430785.1 Spirochaetota bacterium
CAATGAAAATATATCTTAAGGAATACTTCGGTACGCTGAATCTTTCCGGAAGCACTCTGACTGACGAAAGCGGCAAACCGGTTGAAGAACGTTTCGAACCGGTTGATGAAATAGGAAAAGACCTCGAAGTTGCCGCAACGCTTTTCGCTCTCGACGGAGATGATTTCAAACGGCTAATAACCAATATAAAAAAACCTGATGGTTCACGCGCAGTCGGAACAAAACTCGGCAAAGACAGCGCCGCGTATGAACCCGTAATGCATGGACGGAAGTTTGTCGGTGAAGCAATGATTCTCGGCGAACCTTATTATACAGCATACGATCCGCTGAAAGACAATAGCGGCAAAGTAACCGGAATATACTTTGTCGGAATACCCAAAGCTTTTCTAAATTCGCGCGAGGCCGGATTTTTCGGAACATTTGTAATAAAAACAATTGCGGTATCAATTCTCAGTGTTATCGTATTCTGCACGCTCGTATGGCTGCTCATGCGAAAACTTCTGACACGTCGTCTCGATGTACTTAAAACTTCATTATCCGAAATAGCCCATGGAAATCTATGTATAAAGACAGATCCCGGACGTAATGATGAAATTGGAGAACTCACCGGCTCTATAAACGATACTATTTCAAACTTCAAAAATGTTGTCGGCTCTATTGATAAATATGCGAAAACACTATCATCGTCTATAGAAGATCTAGCGGTAGTTAATTCAGAAATCAGCGACGGCTCAATAAAGCAGAGCGCTTCGGTACAGCATATAGCAGCGGCAATTGAACAAAGTTCCGTTTCAATAAAACAGAGCGCCGAATCCGCGCGTGCATCTTCGAACTATGCAAACGAAGTCAAGAATCTGGTTACCGAAGGAAGCGCTAACGCCGGAAAAACCATTGCAGTAATGAGTGAAATCAACGAATCTAATCATCGGATCACCGAGATATTGGAACTTATCAATGAAATATCTTTTCAGACAAATCTTCTAGCACTTAATGCAGCTGTTGAAGCGGCGCGTGCCGGAGAACACGGCAGAGGATTTGCGGTCGTCGCAGGAGAAGTCAGAAACCTTGCAACACGAACCAGCACCGCATCAAAAGAAATCGGAATCCTTATCAACGAGATGACTGAGCGCGTCACTACCGGAAGCAATAATGTCAACCGCAACGGCGAGCTCTTGAAAAAGATTGCCGGAATGATGGAAGAAATGGCCCGCATGACATCCGAAATCGCCGTCTCAACTTCAGAACAGGATCATGGAGTAGCATCGATACGCGAATCGACTGATGACCTTGATTCTCTTTCGCAGTCTAACACCGCTATGACGGAACAGGCTTCTGTATCAATCGACAATCTGACAAAGCTTTCAAAGGAAATGATGACAGTCGTAAAAACTTTTAATGTGACGGACAGCGTCAAAAAAAATAATTGAATTTTATTCAGTCATTTTTAGTAGAATTATCTTTAAATGTAATAAAACTGACTAAGTGAATTTTAGCTTTACGCTATCATTTGTTTGATATATTATGACTTATGTATCTTTTGTAAAGTTTTGACGGCGAAATGTTTTTCCGAAAATACATTTCATTAATCATCGAGGTTTAGTATGAAAACTGCTCTTAAAAAGAGAATAATCTCTGAAATAGAAGGTATTCCTGACAGCAAAGCTCCATCTCTTCTGAACTATATACAATTCTTAAAATATGCAGATGAAATTAAAACTCCTAACAAAATAACTGAACAAACATTTCAAGATTCCGACAATGGCAAAAATATTACAACTCATGCTTCTCTTGATGATTTCTTCAGCAAGATTGAATCCTGATATATGCTGACTGTTCTAACTTCTGCTCAATTCGAAAAAGATTACCGTAAAATTATTAAATCCGGAACAAGAGACCTCAAATAAATAAAAACAGTAATGCACATGCTGGTCAGGAGTATTCCGCTAGATCCAAAATATAAAGACCATAAATTAATTGGAAATTACAAGGGACGCCGGGAATGTCACATTTCTCCGGATTGGTTGCTTATTTACAAACATATCGATTCAGACAAAATACTTTTTGAAAGAACAGGTTCTCATTCAGAACTCTTTAAAAAATAGAAACAAGCTGATTTTTTTAGAATTAATTCTATTCAGACCCTAAGTATTTAGCGACAGTTAATGTCAAATATTTATCACTCACAAGATAATTGCCAGCATCATCCTGTTCTTCAAAATATTTGTCTTTGGAAAGAATTATTCCGGATATTTTCCCCTTATAATTACCAATTGAAAAGCTGTAATATTTATCTTTAATTAAATCTTTTCCATCATAATTCAAAATATGCAGAAAAAGACATTTTCCCGGCTGGTCTATTTCCCAAGAACTTTTATGCTTTTCTTTCTCACTATTAGAAAACCCTTTCGAATAAAGAATTCCGTCTTTTTCAAAATATATAAATATACCATCGCCCGCTTCGCGAAATGGAGAATTATCCGTCAAAAACTTAGATAACTTTTTCCACTCTTCTTCAGTATTTTGAATCTGCTCAACAGTTTTTGTTTCAGATGTCTCTTTCCACTTCTCATTGCTTATAGAATCAGAATTTTGTTTACATCCAATACTGGCAATAATAAGTAAAACTGCCCCTGAATACATAAAACGTTTCATTTTTTAATTCCTTAGTTTTTAACTAATACTTCTTTATTCTTCAAAATCTTGATCTGTAAACAAAATCAGATAATCCGAACTGTTTAAATAATCATTAAAATCATTTCGTTTTGGAAAAGTTTCATTATTATGAAATATAATAGAATGAAATTTACCGATCTTACTATTCATTACACAAAAACTTTTAAAATTTCCGGAAAGAAATGGCTCTGATTTATTTCCAATATCCTTAATATCAAGCATTATGCTTTTTTTGGCAGAATCAAGACCCCAAAAGCCTTTATTTTTAAATTTCTTATCAAATTGACCCTTTGAATAAAGAGTATTATCCTTTTCAAATTTAATCTGCAAATCGGCATCATATAAAAAATACCTTATTTTCAAAATGGTCTCTTCCAAATTTTCCCATGTTACATCAATTCTATAATCATTCTCTAAAATTCTCTGTTCAACGGATTCTTCTTTAGAATTCTTAACATCAACAGGTTTATTCTCTTTTTTAGATTTTCCGCAAGAAATACATACTGCAATCATTATCCCCATTACAATCAATAATACTTTTCTCATACCTTCTCCTTATTTCCCACACGAATTAAACCACTTGATTCTGTTTCTGAATATCAGCAAAAGACCTGCAATGATAAAAGGAATGCTGAGTATCTGCCCCATGTTTACAGGCATCGCCGATTCAAATGAGCTCTGATTCTCTTTCACAGTTTCTATGATAATTCTAAAAACAAAAACAGCCGTAAGAAATATTCCGAAGAGCTTACCCTTCTCTGCGAACATGCGTGTCTTTCTGTATAGAAAAAGCATGGCTCCAAATAGACAAAAATAAGATAGCGATTCATAAAGCTGTCCGGGATGACGCGGAATGGAATCCACACGCGCAAAGATTACGCCCCATGTTCCGCCTGTCGGCTCTCCGATAATTTCAGAATTCATAAAATTTCCGAGCCTGATGCAAGCAGCTGTCAAAGGAGCCGCGACAGCGATCGCGTCAAGCGGCGGAAAAAGTTTATTATCAGCCGAACGAAGTTTCCAGATAAATAGCGAAAGAATTATTCCGATTCCGCCGCCGTGACTTGAAAGTCCCTGATATCCCGTAAAATTAAATCCCGAATCAGTTACCGCAAATGGCAGAAATATTTCAGCGATATGTTTTGAATAATATGCAAAGTCATAAAAAAGACAATGCCCGAGACGTGCACCGATGATGAGACCGATGAACACATGAATTGAAATACTTTCGAGCTTTTTGATTTCAAGAGAGTTTTTTGAATAGATGTGCTTCACTATCAGATAAGCAAAATATATACCGCCTGCAAACAGAATAGAATAATAACGAAGAGAAAATCCACCGATGCGTATAATTTCAGGATCAAGGTTCCAGTTAATAATCATGTTACTTACCGTTATAATAAAGATTTATTGTTCCCTGAGCACATCCTATTTCATTTGCGACAACGGGGCATTTTGCCATAAAGAGATAAAATACCGGCTTGTCTGATATGAATGATTCGAAATTCCCCTGTCCCTTACTGATAACCATTCCTGCCTGTGAAAGATATTCCGTGAACTGTTTCGAACATCTTTCGGCTATCGTACCCGGAATAACTGAACCCGATGTAATAATTTCGGCATATGAATCAAGCCCGCAGTAAACGGCATCTTCCTTTAATGAATCGTTAAGAATCGGTTTTGACTTAACTGCATAAATTACTCTTTTGCGCGGATATTTTTTCTTTATGGTTTCAATCAGCATTTTATCAAAAACTATTTCACCAGCATTATCTCCGAGAAAAAGAATAGCCGCTGATTTTTCAACACACTTCGCAAACTGAGTATATGCAAAATATTTTTTATCAGCATGCTTCAGCATTTTTTCTTCAGAATTAATAATCTTTGAAACTTCCTTATCAATATCAATTTTATTCATTATACCGAAATCGATTATGTTTCCGGCAATGGCAAGCTCGACCGCGGCAAGAAGAGGATCCTTCGACTTTTCAATTTTCTTCATGCACTTTAGGTAAATGCTGAGAACAGCGTCATTGCTCTTTTTCTTTTCTTCCTCATAGAAATCTTTTTTTCCCGAAGCCTTGTTCACAAGCGAGTTTATTTCATAAGCTACTGCCGGCGGCGGAACATCCATGGGAATTTTTCTTATTGCCTTTGCGGCTTTTACTATTATTTTTTTTGTTTCTTTTTCACTAAGTTCTGCCTTTTTGCAGGCATCAATCGCCTGTCTGAAAAAACAAGGTAAGCATTCAATATAAGTTTTCATCAAAATCACCTTTATGAAATAAAATCCTGATAAAAGCTCATTTTGACAAGCAATTAAAACGGAAAGAGCAAAATTCATTTAAACTGCTATAGTTTTTTTACTCTATTATCTTGACGGCAAAAAGCATATACGCTAGCAGTACTTAATAGGGGGAATTTATGTTAAAAAAATTATTCTGTTTTACTGTTCTATCTCTACTTGTCATTTCATTTTCTCATTCTGCTTCAAACGATACTTTTGAATTTAAAGTCGGCAATGTTTCTGTAACAGCCATTGCTGATTCAACGGTAGAAATGCAGAGCGAACTTATTAAAAATGCAAATGTTGATGAATTGAAAAAATACATGCCCGAAGGAAAGAAAAAAGCTGCAGTAAACGTATTTCTTGTAAAAACCGGTAAACAGATCATACTTATAGATGCCGGAATGGGAGACGCCGGAAAGCTGATTTCTGTAATGAAGAAATCAGGAATTACTCCGGATATGGTCAATCTTATTCTAATCACTCATGGTCACTTCGATCATGTTGCAGGTCTGATTAAAAACGGAAAAGCTGTTTTCCCGAATGCTGAAATTATGATTTCCAAAGATGAAAAACCTCTCTATGAAGACAACGGACTTGAAAAAATTCCGGCAGAATATAAGAAATATTTCATTCCGGCGAATCAGATGCTGAAGCTTTATTCCAGCAAAATCAAAACTTTTTCATTTGGCGACAAAGTTACAGACACAATCACATCTGTTGACATGAGAGGTCATACTCCGGGTCATTCAGGATTTCTTCTTGAATCTAACGGAGAAAAACTTCTTTTTGCCGGTGATTTTATGCATATTCAGTCAGTTCAGCTGATTCATCCGGAATATTCTCTTGTCTATGATACAGATTTAGACAAAGCGTCAAAAATGAGAAAGAAACTGCTCAAAAAACTTGCTAATGATAAAATCAATGTCGCAGCGGCGCATATTGATTTCCCTGGTGTCGGATCAATTTCAAAGACTTCCGACGGATTCTCTTTTACTCCATTAAAAAAATAAAGCATATAGCCGAACTTTTTGTCCGGCATATTTAAATATTGCTTCAACATCTCTTAAAATACCGTCTTTGGAAAAACATTTGATTTATTTTTGTCCAATTAAAGACTGTGATATAAGGTGAACGATGTTTTCAATTGATACAATGATTAATTTTTACTCTTCTTTCGGATACATTTCAGTGTTCGGCGTCCTGCTTCTCTGCGGATTCGGTCTTCCTATTCCCGAAGATCTGACTATCCTTGTCGGAGGAATTATATCCGGTCTCGGATACACGAATCCACTTGTCATGGGCATAGTGTGTTTTATAGGTGTTTTAATAGGAGATGTCATCGTTTACAATATGGGCCGCTTTTTCGGAGAAAGTCTTTTCAATACAAGATTAGGGAAAAGACTTCTCAGCCACTCATGGTATGACCGCATAGTAAAAAGCTTTGCTAAAAACGGAAAAATGGTGCTATTAACAGCCCGATTTCTGCCCGGATTACGAACTCCGATTTTTTTGACAGCCGGAATGACAAGATTCGCAGGCTTCGGAACATTTGTGATTATTGACGGTCTGGCAGCATTAGTAAGCATTCCTATATGGATAACTATCGGATATTTCGG
>DAOMHE010000131.1:0-6524 GCA_035430785.1 Spirochaetota bacterium
CGCAGCTATTACTCCGAGCGGAAAAACAAATATGCTCATAAGAATTACAAGTATAACTGTACCGAATATCGCCGGGAAAATACCGCCCTCGGTATTAGACTCTCGCGGATCAGCAAAAATAAATCCAAAAAAGCGTTTCACAGAAATCCACATTTTACCGGTTAATGAGACATCATTCGGCTGATATTTTTTTACTATATCATAATACTTTAGCTCATCTGTCTGACCATCTGCAAGAGTGAGATTAAATGTTTTCGATAAAGCCTGTTCTCTTTTGGAATTTAAATCAGTTTCAATAACGGATGATTCATTTTGGAGTTTTCCGAGTTTATCTTCTAATCCGCTTTCGCCTTTCTTTGTAATTCTGTGATTTATTATTGAAATATCCTCATTAATAGAAAGGAGTCTGCTCTTCTCAATTTCCAGAATTACTTTTTTCTCTTCCATTACTGATGAATGGATATCATTAAATTCCTTACCGCTTATATCAGAAATAATTCCGTAGGCATTCCCCCACTCGTCGCGCTCAAGCATGATTATTTCTTTCGGATAAGATACGGATTTGATTTCTGAATCTTTTATCCAGAGAAAGTCCTGACCGTATATTTTTCTGTTTCCGACTTTAAGTTTAGTTTCGCTTCCGTTTTCGGCTTTTGGATTTGAACCGGATATTTCACCATAATATATTTTACCGTCAGTCATCTCAACTTTTGCCACATTTTTGAGCCAAAAGTACGGAAGACCGTTCATAGCAACAATAGTGAAAATTCCAAGCACCATAAGTATTATGCAAAGCATCGAAAAGGCAAGCAGATAGGTATACGTCTTTTCCAGTTTCATTTGGATTCCTTCCTCATATTTCCACGGATAAATCCAGTAAGAATATTTATCGCAAAGGTAAAAATAAACAATATCAACGCTGACAGAAAAAGTATTCTGTAAGGAGAACTGCCGACAGCGGTTTCAGGAAGTTCAACAGCAATATTGGCACTCAATGTCCTGAATCCGTTAAAAGGTGAAAGCGACATCAGCGGAGTATTTCCCGTCGCCATCAAAACAATCATCGTTTCACCTACGGCACGCCCGAAACCAATCATAACCGCTGAAACTATTCCGCTTTTAGCAGCTTTTAAAACTACACCGCTCACAGTCTGCCAGCGCGACAAACCCAATGCAAGCGAGCCGGCTATAATTTCTCTTGGAACGAAAGACAAGGCATCTTCTGCAAGAGAGAAAATAACCGGAATTACGGCAAATCCCATTGCAAAACCAACGACTATAGCGTTTCTCTGATCATAAGGCGTTCCGGTTTTGGTAAAGAAAAAGTCTTTGAAATCACCGTTAAAAACAACTGAATTGATTTCATTTGAAAACATTACCGAAGTTCCGAAAACAAGAACAATGACAGGCAGTATAATGAATATTTCTTTTCCGTAAATTTCTCCGCCGCTTTTGGTAAAATATTTTTCAACCAGATGACCTGCAATAATAACTGCAACAGGAGTTATTATTAAACCGAGAAGTATTCCAGGCAGATACTGTTCTAGCACCGGAGCCAGCCACAAACCTCCGAGAAATCCGATGATAACGCTCGGAAGCCCCGCCATAATTTCAACTGCAGGCTTGATGAGCCTTTGAAGATCCGGATGCATGAACTGATTCATAAAAAGAGCTCCGCATAACGCGAGAGGTACCGCGAATAAAAGAGCGAAAAGAGAACCTTTTACAGTTCCGAAAATAAGAGGCATCAGAGAATATTTAGGTTCAAAATCATCAGCTCCGCCTGTCGACTGCCACACATAAGACGGTTCAGAATATCCCTCATACCAGATTTTCCCGAAAAGGGCTTTGAAACTTATATCAGGATGATTGTTATTTATATCATACAAAACCATTTTAGAACCATAAATCAAAAGATTCTTTCCGTTTCCGCTTATAAGTATATTTCCGCTTAAGTCATCAATTTCAAGAAGAAGCTTTTCCGTCGTGGAATAATAAAGTCTCATCGAACCGTCTTCATAACTGACAGCAAAGGTTCTGTCTTTTTCCGACATAGAAATTGATGTAACTTTTTTTCCGCAAGAGTCTATTTTGTGGATTTTGTGAAAGCTCGATGAACCTTCCCTGTTTGAACTTGAATAAACAGATATATTGCCGCTTAAATCAGCTACAACGAAGCCTCTTTTTCCTGTTAGCATTCCGAAGGCGCTTATTCCGTCTTCCTTCAGAACATCATTCACATTACCGTTTTCATCTATAACATATATTCTTCCGTCTTCAGAAACAGCTATCAATGAACCGTCAAAATAAGCTTCGACCGACTTTATAACAGATAGAATTTCTGTATCGGTTTTAATCTGTTCGATAGTTCCTCTCAGTGAATATTTAATAAGCTGAATACGTTTATCACCATAAAAGATTATATCAACGGAAGAATCATCTTTTGATGATACTACCGCCGTTTTCATTCCTTTCGACATAAAACACTGAAACAAAGGGATAAGTTCTGCGTTTGAATCTAACGAAGCCGAACTGTCAGAAATATATCTGTATTCATAAAGATATATTTTATCAGAATCGTTAACAAGAAGCGTATGTTTTCTGAACACAGCAGAAAAAATGTTGTCGGGTAAATCAAAACGGTTAACGCTCGCGCCGTTACGGTCAACAAGTGAAAGACTGCCCTGATAAACATAAGATATCAGATTTCCTCTCTCTGAGATTGAAGCACCGATTATCTTACCTGACAACGGAATCGAATTTTTGCCGGTGATTTCAGCACCCGAAAATATGGGAATGGTTTCTTTAAAAAGAAAAATAAGTATTAGTATAATTACAATTAAGACCGAAACGCCGCCCGCGGCGAATAACGCACGGGCGGTTTTGTTGATAAGCTCTTTTCTGGCAGATCGCATCATTTCAATTTATCCAGCTGCTGTTTTGCCATATTGGCAGTTAAAGGAAAGTAACCGTCTTTTACAACGATCTGCTGACCTTCTTTGCTCAGGATGTAAGATATAAACTCTTTTATAGCAGGATCAACCGCTTTCCCCGGAGCTTTGTTTATGTAAATGTAGAGGTGTCTTGAAAGCGGATACTTCCCGCTCAAAGCATTTTGATAATTTGCTTCTACTGCGGCAGCACCTTCACTTGGCGCAACAGCAATCGCTTTTACTCCGCTGGTCTTGTAACCAAACCCTGAATAACCGATTGCAAACTTATCTTTTTCGACACCCTGAACTACTGATGCGCTTCCCGGCTGTTCTTTTACAGTATTCTTGAAGTCGCCCTTATAAAGAGCATGTTCTTTAAAATAACCGTAAGTTCCGGATGCTGAGTTTCTTCCGTAAAGTGAAATCGGTTTATTGCTGTATGCACCCGAAAGCCCGATTTCATTCCAAAGAGTAATTTCTTTCGGATATTTACTGTTTCTTGTTTTTGAAAAAATAGCATCAATCTGAGGAAGTGAAAGTGATTTTAACGGATTATCTTTGCTTACGAAAACTGCAAGAGTATCAATAGCCACAACTATTTCTGTTGGTTTGTATCCGTATTTTTTTACGAAAGCTTCTATTTCTGAAGATTTCATCTTTCTTGACATAGGACCGAACTGAGCGGAACCTTCTATCAATGCCGGAGGCGCAGTTGAAGATCCTTTACCTTCGATCTGAAATTTAACTCCAGGATAATTCTTTTTAAAACCTTCGCTCCAGAAAGCCATAAGATTTATTAGAGAATCTGAACCGATTGAGTTTAAACTTCCGGAGATTCCGGATTTCTTGGAATAGGACGGAATAGCTCCGTCAACAGATACATTCTGTGAGAAAAGTCCGGTTGAAAGTATCAATCCGGATAATGCAAGTAGAAGAACTTTCTTCATAATTTGCTCCTTATTTTTTTTCGTCAGCACAAAAATAAGGAGCATGTGTTAGATTATTATTTTGAAATTATGAAGAAATTATGAATTATTCCGTCATTTCAGATGAAGAATTCCAAGTCCTTCCTTTTGAAATTTTTCGTAATACTTGTCTGAAAGCTCATCAGCTTTTTCATCGAACTCTTCGCCTTCCAGGGACGGGAATTTTTCGTCAACTTCCTCTTCCGCGAAATGAAGAGCCAGGGTATTGTTTATAAGCTCTGATTCATATCCGTCAATGATATCAAACAAATCTGTTGATTCTTCATATTCTTCGCTCAGATAGCTCAACTTAGATTCTTCATCAAATACAACATTTTTATCAAATCCGTATTCTTTAGCCATAGAAAGAACATGCTGTTCAAGAGCTGAGTAATCGTTATTTGGATCTTCAGAACTTTCTTCTACAACCCAGTTCGCAAGATAAAGCATTTTAACAAGTGTTTCATACTGTTTTTCATTTAGTTTCATATAATTCTCCATTATTATTTTTCACGGCAGATATTCCAATGTCAATGCTGAAATTGACATTCTTCAAAATAAGCATATTTCGTAAACTCATTTTTAACCCTCTTTTTGACTTGACGGATTGAAAAAATAAACCTAATTAAATTTCAGTAAAAAGCATTTATCCGTATTTTCCGAAGGTGATCAAATGAGTTTATTCAGATGTATAATTTGCTTATCTATTTCAATGATACTTTTTTCTTCGGCTGCGGCCCAGCAGAAAAAAACCGAGACCGTCACTAAACCGAAAGTTACAGAAACAAAAACTGCAGAAAAGGAAGCAAAAGCGCCTGCAGCAGCTGAAAAAAAAGAACCCGCAAAAAAGGAAATGACTCCTGAAGAAAAAGAAAACATCCGCAAAAAAAAAGAAGCCGAACGCGAGGCCAAACTCAAAGAAGCAGATATAAAAAAAGCTGAATGGATTGAAAAAACCATAAAGTACGGAATTAATCAGGAAAGAAAACAGGCTGTAGATTTCATTCCGACAGTCAAAGACGCATCAAAGAAAAGTCATCTCGAAAAGATGCTCATTGAGCTTTTGGCAAAAGAAAGCGATGTAGGCGTTATGGTAAAAGCGCTGAGCATTGCGGGAGAACTGAAAATAAGCGCAGCAGCTGATAATATAGCCGTTCAAATAAATAACGCATCCGAAGATGTAAGAATAGGCGCAGTATACGCACTTAAAGACATTGGAGCAGTCCAAAAGAAGGACCTTCTTTCTGAAAAACTGAAAACGGCTGATTTTACCGTTGATTCAAATTTTACAACAGCACTTATTGAAACTTTGGCAGAATTTAAGGCAGTTGAGCTTTTCCCTTTTGTGAAAGAAAAATTTTCGAACAACACAACTACCAAATCCTACCGCCTTTCGCTTTTAATATTTCTCGGAAAAATAAAATCACCGGAATCTTATGATTTTCTTCTGGAAATATTCAAAGATGCTAACGAAGACATAGACATCAGAGGATATGCCGTAAATTCGATATCGAAACTTGAAAGAAAAGAAGCCTCTGCGGCAATTTCAGAGGTTATCCGCGAAATCGAAACATATCCGTTTGAGAAGAAAAAGCGTTTCTATCCCCTTTATATGTATTCGGTGACATCACTTGTAAAACTCGGCGACTCTTCCGCATATGACAAACTCGAAGATTCACTCAGAAGCGACAATACCGGAGTCAGGATTCAGGCCATTAAGCTTCTTAAGGAATTAAAGGATAACCGGGCGATAGATATTCTCAAGTATAAGGCGGAATTTGATCCGAGTACAAAAGTTCAGTCAGAGGCAATCAGCGCATTGAAGGAACTTGGAGTTGATTACAAAAAAGTTCTTGATGAAAAGACGGGAAAAGATACAAAAGACAAAGCTGAAAACACCAAAGACAACAGCAAGGAAAATCCATCGGATGAAAAATAGCTTCGAACAAAGAAACCCATGGGAAAAATTCAAGGAATTTGCCTACCTTTTTCTATTCATTGCGGTTTCTACGCTGCTTTCGACAGCTATAATGGATGCGGTAAGTTTTCCTTTTACGGTTTTCGCGCTAAACAATAAGGAAAGCTTCAATAGAATCTTTGTTCTTATTACACTTTCCCTTCTGCTTTTTTTTGTAATATATTCTTTATTCAGAATAATCAATTATTATAGGAAATCATCTGTAAGTATCATTCAGGCCTTAGTTGATTTCTCTAAACGCGTCTTTTCTGCACTTGCGGCATTTTTATCGGTTTTGATTCTAATAGCTTTCATTCTTATTTTCATTTATCTGCTTCTGAAATACAATTATAGAATATTATACGAGCTGCAAAACTGATATGCCTGCACTTTTTGACAAATATTTTCTAAACCTTCCACAATTTGACAGATTGGGAGATTTTGATGCGTTTTGGGATAAATCAATCGATGAACTTAAAACCATACCCTTGGAAGGACAGACGAAACCATCCAAGAAACATATAAAAGATTTTGATTGTTTCGACATCAGCTTCAAAAGCATTTTTAAAGCAACGATAGAGGGACGTTTATGTCTTCCTTCAGGAAGCTCAGACTCTTTCCCAATTATCATTTTTCACGACTATAACTCAAAAGATTTTTACAATAATT
>DAOMHE010000132.1:0-6510 GCA_035430785.1 Spirochaetota bacterium
AGAAAAGGGGAAGAAAAATCCCAAAAAATCGAAAGGAAAAGAAAAATCAGAAAATTGAAGATTTGGATTTCAAGGCAAAACTTTTTTATGATTCAATATACGACTTAATTCGCGATTATCCTGAAAAAAAAGAATTCTTCAAGGATATAAATTCAAATTTCATACTATACTATCAGGTCGGAATCGGTCTTGCGAAGTCACCTTACGGCAATATATATTTACAGAAGGATTCAACACAAAAGTTTAAAGAAAATAAGGATATTTTAATTTCTCTTCTCAACCGTTCTGTTGTAAATTCAAAATCAGAACTTGAAAGTGCCCTTATTCATTTAAAAAAGAGTTCAATGATTGCACTTGTGATAAGCATAACTGTTGCCCTATTTGCCATTATCGGTGCAATAATAATGTCAATAAAAATCTCAGGCAAACTTATCCATCCGATTTACGTACTACTTTCAGCTATGAAAAAATTTGAACAGGGAGACCTGTCGGCACATATTGATGCATGCAGTAATGATGAAATAGGAATGCTTTCCAATGCATTTAATGTTATGGCAACATCTTTACGCGAATACATGGTTAAAAGAGAAGAGCTCTTAAGCGAACTTGAATTTAAGACAATTAATCTTGAACGCGAAATAAGGGAAAAGGAATTAGCACAGCATGCGCTTAAAGCAAATGAAAATGAATTGAGAGGCATTATCGAGTCAATGCCGATGGCGTTGATTGTAGCAGACAAAATCGGAAGAATAGTATATAAGAATAATGTTTTTCAAAAAAATATAGAAATTGATCTTGATATACAATCTGTTCAGCAGCTTTGGGAATCAATAGCCGCCAGGAGCGGAAACAGAAAAATCAGAAATCTGTGGGAAGGCTCATATTCGATTTATCTTAAAACAGGATACTTCCGTCCTGTTGAAATGTGCTTTCATGATTCCGTAAAAAAAACTTATTTTGAATTATATTATGCCAATCTTTCTACGGGCGGAATTTATCTAATTAATGACATTTCTATTCAAAAACTTACCGAAGAAGAGCTAGCAGATGAAAGAGAAAGGCTCGCAGTTACATTAAGAAGTATCGGTGATGCAGTAATAAGTACCGATATTAATGCCAATGTAGTTTTTATGAATTCGATAGCTGAAAAATTAACAGGATGGACAAGCCAGGAAGCGAAAGGCCTTCCGATAAAAGAAGTTTTCAATATAATCAATGAAGTTACAAGATCAGTTGTTGATTCGCCGGTTTTGAAAGTTCTTGAAACAGGACAAATTGAAGCATTATCCGGGAATACCATTCTTATTTCAAGATACGGTAATGAAATATCCATTGCTGACAGTGCAGCTCCTATTCTTGACAGAAGAAGTCAAATAATCGGAGTTGTTTTAGTTTTTAGAGATGTAACAGAAAAGAAAATTCTGGAAGAAGAAATTCTGAAGAAACAGAAACTTGATTCTCTCGGAGTTCTAGCTGGCGGTATTGCCCATGATTTCAATAATATCCTTACTGCGATAATGGGAAATATTAATCTTTCACGCTTAAACAGCTCTCTTGATGAACTGACTGTTAAGTATCTTACAGAAGCGGAAAATGCAACAAAACGTGCAAGTCATTTAACCCAGCAGCTTTTGACATTTGCAAAAGGCGGAATACCGATAAGAAGAACCGGTGACATCAAACTGTTACTTGAAGAGTCTCTTGAGTTTCTGCTCAGAGGTTCAAATATACGTTATGTCTTCGAATCTGAGGAAAATCTTTTTACTGTTTCATACGATGATTCACAAATCAGTCAGGTATTCAACAATCTGATCATTAATGCAAGACAGGCTATGCCCGGGGGAGGCGTATTAACTTCCAGAATTGAGAATTATGAAGCAAAGAATGAAACACTGACGGATATAAAGGACGGAAAATATATAAGAATTTCTTTCGTTGACCAGGGCAGGGGGATATCACCTGAAAATGTTTCAAGAATATTTGATCCGTATTTTACGACAAAAGCAGACGGTCATGGTCTTGGACTTGCAACAGTTTATTCTATAGTAAGAAAGCATGAAGGCGGAATACGTGTAATTTCAGGTGAAACGAGCGGAACAACTTTTATGGTGTTTCTGCCTTCTACCGATGATCCTGTTCAAAAATCAATTATATCCAGGGAAACAAGCAATATAGTTCATGAAGGAAAAGTTCTCGTTCTTGATGATGATATACAGGTAAGGGAAACGGCTTCCATGATCCTTAAAAGAATCGGATACGAAGTTGATATTATTGATTCATGTGATGAAGCGGTGGGCATGTTTAAATCATCAAAAGATTCAGATCAAACATACAAATTTGTAATTTTAGATATAACAATTCCGGGAGATCACGGCGGATTGTATGTTCTTGAAAAAATACGGGAAATTGATCCGTCATCAATCGCTATAGTTTCAAGCGGATACTCGAATGACCCGATAATGGCTGATTTTAAAAGTTATGGATTTAACGGCATTATAGTAAAACCTTATACAATAGAAATGGTAAAAGAGGCTATTGAATCCGTTTTGCAGAACAAAATATATAGTTGATTTAAACCCTGATTACGTCTATAGTTAATTAGATTCATGAACTTACCGGAATATTTCTGTTCATGGTATATCGGTATCTGTAACAATGTTTAATTTTTTGTGTCTTATAGTTAATAAAGAAGGAGTAAAGGATGAAAAAATTAATTTTAGCTGTATCAACCCTCCTGCTTACAAGCGGGATTATTTTTTCACAGAATATGCGGGATTCTATTTTTAATGCAGTTAAAGATCAGAAAAGCCGTGATGCAAAGACTCTCGAAGAAACCAAAAAGCAGGTCGATGATATCCGTAAACAGATTATAGCGGAGAATAAAAAATTTCAGGTAGGAATAACCTGGGCAATAAAACAGAATATATCAAAAATTACAGGCGATAAACCCCTTCCGAATATTCCAAAACCTAAACCGAAGCCTAAACCTGTACAGCCTATTGAAAAACCTAAGCCTGTTCAGCCCGTAGAAAAACCTAAACCTTCTGACCCGATTGTATTGCCTAAACCGGGAATTCAGGACAAGCCCGTAACGCCTGAAAAACCCGTTACTCCGCTTAAGCCTGATCCTGTTCCTATAATTCCTGTACCTCTTATATCAGTTGATCCTAATCAATCAGCATTTAATTGGCGTGACAAGGGAATGCTGACTCCAATTAGATTTCAGGGACTATGCGGAAGCTGTTGGGCTTTTGCAGCTATGGCAGTTTATGAAAGTGTTTATTTAATAAATTATAAAACATCTCTTGATTTATCCGAACAGTATATTGTTGACTGCGCAGTATTATCTGACGGCCGCGATGCCGGAAGTTGTGACGGCGGATCTTATTGGAGTGTTTTTGCATTTCTTCTGGATAATGGTGCAGTTGAAGAAAAAATGAAACCTTACAAGGCAAAAAATACTTCTTGCGGAGGAGTTCTGACATCAAATTACCGTGTTGTTGAATGGAAAGCAATAAATGACGGAAAATTTCCAACTGTTAGACAGATTAAAGAAGCTGTAGCAAAATATGGACCTGTTGCAGCAAGTGTAAAAGTAACACCGGCTTTTCAGGCATATACCGGCGGAATATTTGATGAATTTGCAAAAGTCAGTAATCAATATGACACAAATCATGCGATAGTTATAGTCGGTTGGGATGACTCAAAAAAATCTTTTCTTATAAAAAATTCATGGGGAGAAGACTGGGGAGAAAAAGGGTATATGTGGATTGAGTATGGTTGCAATAATATAGGACGCGGTGCATCTTATATAACGGTAGGTAAATAGAATGAAGTATTTTCTTCTGATTATTTTTGGGTTATTTATTTCCTGTGCTTCCGACTCTCGCATCATTAAAATTGGAGACAAAGAAGAAACAGTTACATTAAATAATGGGGAAACAATATCCTTGTCTGTTAAGTCTCAGCTCTCAACGGGATATAAATGGTCTGTTGAAAAAAAACCGGATTTTATAGAGATTCTTTCTGAAAATGAAGTGATTACTGAAGATACTCAATTGGCCGGCGGATTTGATTATCAGATTTTCAAGATAAAAGCATTAAAATCCGGAGAAGGGGAAATCATTCTTCAGTATTATCAGCCATGGAAAAAGGAAGAAAATCCATATAAAGACAAGAAGATTAAAATTATTGTAAAATAATCCGTTGCTGATTTAAAAAACGCTGTTTCTTTTTAGCATACGATAAATCGTTTTGGTTAAACCTTGAAACAGCGTTTTTTTATGGACAAATTTTGTTTTTTTTGATATTAATTAAATGTAACTAAGCGTATACGAGTGGAAGTTAGCAATGATTTGTGAAAGATGCAAAAAAAATGAAGCTTCGGTACATCTGACAGAGATTATTAAAAGCGTAAAAAGTGAAATTCATTTATGTGAAGTTTGCGCCCGGGAGATTGGACTGAATTCAAAGTTAAGCTCTTTTTCCCTGTCAATACCTGATATTCTATCTTTTCTGGACAGCGAAACAATTCAGGAAGGAGAAGAAGTCAAAATCTGTCCGAGCTGTTCCTTTACGTTTGCAGATATCAGCAGAAAAAATAAATTAGGGTGTCAGAATTGTTATAGTGTTTTTTCAGATGCACTCGAACAGATGATTAGAAATATTAAACCAAATTTTTACGGATATACAGGCCGATTTCCTGATAATTATGAAAGATGCGACAATTATGAAAATATTGTTCTGCAAGACGATATTGAAACAGAGGATATTGTTTCCTTGAAAAAACTGCTTTCTACATCGCTAATGGAAGAAAATTATGAAAAGGCCGCGCTTATTCGGGACAGAATGAACATGATTCTTTCACAGGCGGCAAGATAATTTGCAAGAAACAATTAAATGGCTCAAACCAGGAATAAAACCGGAATCAGCACTTTCAAGCGGCGTGCTTTTATACCGGACTTTTTCAGATTTACAGTTTCAGGCCGAGAATGACTCTATTTTTTTTGAAAGAATTCATCAAAAACAGGATTTAATAAAGCCGTGTTTAAGCTCCAAATCTCTTTTATCATTGTCTTACGAAAATGATTATGATTATGTTGACAATCTTTCTGAAACAGGTTTGATTCAATCAGATAAAAACGATAATTCTACATTTCTTGTAAATGCTAACAAGGGTTATTCTCTAACCTTTTCGTGTTCAGAACATTTATGTATTAATGTGATCAAAAACGGTTTAGCAATTAAATCTGCTTTAAAAGAAGCTGTTAAAATTGACAAAATAATAAATTCCGTTTCAGCATATTCTTTTTCTGAAAAATTCGGTCACGTGATGTCTTCGCTGCAGAAATCAGGTTCAGCTTCATTTGCTTATATATTTCTTCATTTGCCTGTATTGTCGTTAATTAAGGCAACGGTTGAAATTCAAAAGAGATTGAGTAAGACCGGAATACTTTTTGAAAATTGCAATAACTCAGCTTCTTCAAATTCTATTGGTATTTATAAAGTTTCAAATAAATACTCATTTGGTTCTTCCGAAGAAGACATTTCATCCCAAATTGCAGATATATCTTCAACGCTTATTCAAATGGAAAACGAAACCCGCGAAGAATATTATTCGGAAAATAAGACCGAATTTGAAGATAAAATTATGAAATCGCTTGGAATTCTTGAAAGAGCAAAAATTCTTTCTCATCAGGAATCTCTTGAACATTTATCAAATATCAGATGCGGTATTATTTTATCAGTTATTAAATCAATTTCATTAAATGATATCAACCCGTTATTTTTTACATTAGGTCACAATAATTTAAAATACAGCATGGCATCTTCAGGCATACCATTGGCAGAAGAAAATTGCTATCGCGCGGAAAAAATCAGAAGATTGATTATTAAGAGGAATGATGATATTTGAGTTTACCAAAAGAGCACGAAAAATTATTGATTCAGTTTCGCAGACGGAAGCAGTGAGACTTGGAAATGAAACTATTGATCCGGAACATATTCTTCTGGCAATTCTGAAAGAGCATGACTCGACAGCAATGAAAATTCTTGGCCGTCTTGGAATTAATTTTGATCTTCTGAAACGTACAATTGATAAATCATTACTAAACAGGGATGTCAATTTTGTAGTGGGAGCTATTCCTTCAAGCATGAGATTTAATCTCGTCGTTGAGAATGCCAAAGAAGAATCACACCGAAGCGGAAATCTATATACCGGAACAGAACATCTTCTTCTTGCACTTTTCAAAGAAGGGAGAACCAGAGGGATTGACGGATTGATTGAAGCCGGAATATCTTATGATGTAATTAAAGAAGAGATAGATAAAATATATAATTCAAAAGGTGAAGCAGATAACGGATCAAAGAAAAAGAGTGCTTTCCCGCTGTCTGATTACACAAGCAATCTTACGGAAAAAGCTTCTAAAGGTCTGCTCGATCCAGTAGTGGGCAGAGAAGATGAAATTGACCGTGTTATCCGCATACTATCGAGAAAAACCAAAAACAACC
>DAOMHE010000133.1:0-6482 GCA_035430785.1 Spirochaetota bacterium
ATTGACATTGAAATAATAGATAATTCCCTTGGTGTAATTCCAAATTGTTTACAAAACTGATCCACGTCCTTGTTTTGTCTTGAAACAATCAGAATTGCTGCCGGATCACGAAAACGGTCTTTAACAATACTTATTACAGAATCCGTTGTTAAAACCCTGTCAGGAATTTTATATATGATTTTACATCTGACCGAATCCTGATTACCGCTGGAAATTATCATCATTTCTGAATATACTTCATCAGAATTAATAATGAACTGTAAAATATTTTTATTTAAACATTCTTCTCTTTTGATCTCTGTTATCCGGCTGAAATAATCATTTAAATCTATTATCTTTCTATCAAATCCTGCAATAACAACAATCTCGTGAATTTGAGCAAGTATTTCGCGGGCAATATCATTTATACCGAAAGCAAGAAAATTATATTTGATAATTGAATAAAAAACTCCGGTCATGTAAAGCCCGAAAAAATACGGCGTAAGAAGCGGAGCTTTATAAATACCAGCAGCCGGGAATATCATTAGAAACACAAACCCGCCGGAAAATGAAATCAGTATTGACAGAAGAATAATGCGTATCTGATTTTTATCCTTGATTAAAACAGCTTTTCGCCAGGATGATATCAAAAAATAAAACATAGTCACAACTGTTATAATTAGAAATGGAGAATATATACAGAACCAGAAAAAATTATTTTTGAGCTCGTAAACATTTATACCGCTTATTCGATCAATATGAATATAATCAACTCCTTTGGTTAAAAATAAAACTGATATTATTATAAAACCAGCAGTATATAATATTAAGATATATTTGTTCAATTTTCGTTTTGAAAACACAATGATAAAATATAATGAACCTGAAAGAAACAAAAGAAGAAATATATTATAAACGGACTGAAGAAAAACTGCTGACAAATTATCTTCGACAATCTGTATAGAAATAGTAAAAATAATGATTATATTAAGAAATATGGAGTTATAAAAAAATATCCGGTTTGTCCGGGATCTCTTGTCTTTCAGGTAAATGTAAATTCCCAGGATCAAACATCCAGTCAAAATCGCGGCAAGAGTTGTAAGATAAATTATTAAGTACATTATTACTTATTATTAACTGCAGAAAAACTATCAAGAATTTTTCACTTTTAAATATAATTGCATAATTGCAATTATTCGCAACAACAATTGCAATTATGCAATCCAGTCTTATTAGAAATGCCTCGTTTTGGGGCTTTTTTGCATGGCACGCTTATTGCTGTTAAATAAGCATGAAGATTGCAATTACGGTATGGAACGGAAGAATATCGCCGCTTTTTGACTCGGCGTCAAATGTATGCATTTATGAAGGCTCAAGTGAAGCTGATTTTTCAAAGCAACATATTTCATTCGCTGATCATTCAGCTGAAGCAAAAGCAGACATTCTGCTTCAAAGCGGGATCGATCTTTTAATTTGCGGTGCGGTAAGCTGCGATGCAGAAAGAATACTTTCGCAAAAAGGTATCGCCGTTTACGCATATCTGTCGGGTGAAGCTGATGAAATAATTAAAACTATTAGCTCAAACAAGCCTATCTACGTAAAATTCGCAATGCCGGGATGCGCCCGCAAAAGACAATGCGGAAGAATGCGCCATAGGTGCGGAAACAACAGATTATAGGAGGTAATATATGCCAAGAGGTGACGGACGAGGACCTGCAGGAGCAGGACCAATGACGGGAAGAGGTGACGGTTTTTGCACAGGTAACGGTGTTCCGGGATTTTTAAACAGGGCCGCTTCATTTTTCGGAGGCAGAAATGCCGGTGGACGCGGAAGAGGCTGCGGAAGAGGCGGATTTTACGGACGCGGTAACGGTTTCGGCTCAGGTTACCAGGCATTCAATCAGCAGAATTTTGAAGAATTGAATGATGTCCGGTATCTAAAATCACGTGAAGAATTTCTTGAAAGAGAACTTTCAACATTAAGACAAAAGATAAGGGAATTCGGAGAAAGTGAACAACAAAGCTAAAGAGTTCTTTATAACAAGAAAGGGAAACTGCGCTCAGTCGGTAGCTTCCGCATGGGAAATTAAAACAGGTGAAAGAACTTCAGAAGATTTCACTTCATGCGGAAGCGGGCGCGCTCCCGACGGATTATGCGGAGCGCTGCATGCAGCATGTATTATAGCCGGAGATAAATCTGAAACTTTAAAAGAAATGTTTTCGGTCTTTTCCGGCGGTCATGTCAAATGCAGGGACATCCGGCTTGCGGGAAAAGTAAAATGTGCAGAGTGCGTCTCTCATGCGGCTGAGCTCCTTGAACAGCACGTTCTTAATGAAAGGAATTTATATGAAAATAGCAATTAGCGTTAACAGCTCGGACTTGGCAGATAAGATTGATATGCGTTTCGGCAGAGCGAAAAAGTTTATGATCTATGACACTGAAGCAAAAACGAATGAGTTAATAGACAATACTCAGAACCTCAACGCCGCGCAGGGTGCCGGGATTCAGAGCGCGCAGAACGTGATAAACACCGGAGTTGAAGCAATAATAACAGGACATACGGGCCCGAAGGCATACAAACTGCTTTCACAATCCGGAGTGAAGATTTATCACAGCGAAGAAAAGTGCGTAAAGGACATCATTGCTGATTTTACAAACGGTATATTAAAAGAAGCCGATTCTGCCGACGTCGAGGGACACTGGATATGATTATAGCCGTCGCCTCCGGCAAGGGAGGAACAGGGAAAACAAGCGTTTCAGTTTCGCTTGCAAAAGCTATTGCTGAGTTAGACTCTAAAGTAAAACTTCTTGACTGTGACGTCGAGGAACCGAACGCGAATCTTCTTCTTGAATGCAGCAGAATATCAGAAACTGATTTCAGTGTAAAAATTCCGACTCTCGATATTTCATGCTGCACAGGCTGCGGAAAATGCGCGGCGATTTGCGAGTTTAACTGCATAGCCGTAGTTAAGGAACGCGCCGTGATTTTTCCCGATCTATGCCACAGCTGCGGCGGATGCTCGCTCGTTTGTCCTGAAAAATGTATTTCAGAAATTGAAAGCAAAACCGGAGTAATTACAAAATATTCATCGGGGAAAATACATCTTGTTCAGGGAATTCTCGATATTGGAAAAGCGATGTCGCCTCCACTAATACGCGAGATAAAGAAATACACAGAAAGCGAAATTGTTATAATCGACTGTCCTCCCGGAACTTCGTGCCCAATGGTAACGGCAGTCAGCAATGCCGATTACGTTATTCTCGTAACAGAACCGACACCGTTCGGTCTTCACGACATGACTCTTGCAGTAGACACTCTCCGTAAAATGAAAATGAATTTCGGCGTCGCAATCAACCGGTCCGATTCAGGGGATGACCGTGTTGAAAGCTACTGCCGAAAAGAAAATATTGAAGTCATCATGAAAATCAGGGAATCAATCGACGCAGCGCGCGCTTATTCGAAGGGAATTCCGCTTTATGACGCTCTGCCTGAAATCAAACAGAATTTCATTTCTGCTTCAAAAAAAATAATGAACCGCGCCGGAGAACAGATATGAAGGAACTCGTTATAATAAGCGGAAAAGGAGGAACAGGAAAGACAAGCGTAAGTGCGGCATTCGCCTCCCTCGCGGAAAGCGCAGTCATTGCAGACTGCGATGTCGACGCAGCTGACCTTCATCTTGTTCTTTCACCGGAAATAATGAACAGCGGAATATTCGAAAGCGGAAAAATCGCTTCGATTGATGAATCCAAATGCGTTTCATGCGGAAAATGCTCAGAACTCTGCCGCTTTGATGCCGTCAAAAACAATAAAGGTGTTTTCAGCATAGAAGAAACTTCATGCGAAGGATGCGGTGTGTGCGCGCATTTCTGCCCGGTTAACGCAATCATATTTGAAGAGAGACAATGCGGTGAATGGTATATTTCTAAAAGCAGGTTCGGCACATTATCACACGCAAAACTTTTCGCGGGTGCGGAAAATTCCGGCAAACTCGTTTCACTTGTCAGAAAAAACGCGAAGGAAAAAGCCGTTGAAGAAAAAAAAGACCTCATCATAACAGACGGCCCTCCGGGTATTGGATGCCCCGTAATCGCTTCCATAACCGGAGCAGATGCAGTTTTAATAGTGACCGAACCGACACTCTCAGGCGAACATGATCTCGAAAGAATCGCCTCACTTATTAAGCATTTCCGCATGCCTTTTTCAGTTTGCGTGAACAGGTTTGATGTAAACGAAGAAATTACTTCGCGCATAGAGAAAAAAACTCTTGAACTCGGAGGCACGGTTGCCGGCAGAATACCTTACAATAAAATTTTCACGCAGTCGCAGATACGCTCACTCACGGTGACAGAATCCGGATGCAGTGAGTTAGAAAATATTATTAAAAATATATGGGAGAATATATGTCACAGAATGATGATGATTTGATGATGAAGGAAAGGCTCAAAGCCATTAAGAAAAAATTTGTTGTGCTTTCCGGAAAAGGCGGAGTCGGAAAGAGTACCGTTTCTGTTAATATCGCCTGTGCTCTTGCGGCGAAAGGATTTAAAACAGGTCTTCTTGACGTTGATGTTCACGGACCGAGTGTACCGACTATGCTCGGACTCACAGGCGCGAAACTCGTTTCAACCGATAAAGGAATCATTCCTGCCGAAATCGGATGCATTCCGAACCTGAAAGTTCTTTCTGTTGGATTTCTTCTCGGAGAAAAGGATGCTCCAGTCGTCTGGCGCGGACCGATGAAAACAGGAGCTATTAAGCAATTCATAAAAGATGTTGAATGGGGAGAACTTGATTATCTGATCGTTGACTGCCCTCCGGGAACCGGTGACGAACCTCTTTCCGCGATTCAGCTGCTTGATAATCCTGACGGAGCCGTGCTTGTCACTACGCCTCAGGAAGTATCAGCTGCTGATGTTCGTCGTTCGGTTAATTTCTGCAAAATGCTGAACCTTCCTGTTGCCGGAATAATAGAAAACATGAGCGGATTCGCCTGCCCTAAATGCGGAGAAGTCTATGACATATTCGGAAAAGACGGCGGAGAAAAAATAGCGAAGGATTACGGAATCAATTTTCTCGGAAAAATTCCAATTGAACCCGAACTCGGGAAATGCGGCGACGCAGGTGTTCCGTATGTAAACAGAGCAGATTCTCACGCTTCGAAAATATTCACACACGTCGCGGAAGTTCTGACTGAATTAAAAAAATTAGGAGAATAAAATGGTTAAAATAGCGATACCCGTACATGACGGAATGCTGAATGCTCACTTCGGTCACTGCGAAAAATTCGCAATCATCGATGCCGACGAAACTGCAAAAACAATTTCACAGACAAGCGAGCTTGAAGCGCCTCCGCATGAGCCCGGACTTCTTCCGAAATTTCTGGGAGAACGCGGAATCAATCTTATAATCGCCGGAGGTATGGGCGGCCGTGCGCAGTCTCTTTTCGCCGAAAGAAACATCAAGGTCATTTACGGCGCACCATGCGATACGCCTGAAAATCTTGTAAAGAGCTTTTTAGACGGAAAACTCGTAACAGGCGTTAACGCGTGTGATCATTAAAAACAAAAAGGCTTCCTCTGCGGAGGCCTTTTTTAACTTAGAATTTAATCAAGAGACTGCAATGCAAACAACAGATTTAACAGAAACAAAAAAAGAAACCTACATCAAGAAAGCTCTGGATTATTTTGATTCTGGATATGCCTGCTCCCAGTCAGTGCTTTTAGCTTTTTCATCCGAATACGGACTCGACGAAGAAATTGCAAAAAAAATCTCATCGACCTTCGGTGGCGGAATGGGACGCCTCAGGCAGAAATGCGGCGCGCTCACAGGCGCGTTCATGGTTCTCGGTCTAGAATTCGGAAACACCGAACCGCTCGACATGGAAACAAAACTATCGGCTTATGCCAAAGTTCGCGAGCTCGACAAGAAGGCTGATGAAATTTACGGCACAACTCAGTGTGCGGAAATTCTTAAGAAATACGTCAAAAGCACAGATGATGTTAAAAAAAGAAAGCATCATCAGATAATTTGCAGAAAGGTGGTCGGGGATGCTGTCGATTTGGTTTTTGAATTTATCAAAAACAATAAAGAATAATATTTCGTCCAAGTGTCGGGCGTGCCCGTGCCTCTGTTCTTTTTCAAATATCTTTTTCCGTCCATGCACGGTCGGGCTTTTACTCCAAGGCGTTCCGCCTTTCCGCGCAATCCCTCACGCGCGCCTGAGAGTAAGGCATACCGAATAAGGCTTCGCCTTATGAATTCGTTTTCTGCATGGATCATGCAAGAATATCAAAAGGGCGTTCCACGCCCTTTACCCGGTAGCTGCGTGGTGTCATGCAATACACAAAAGGTGCTCCTTGTGAAGCCTTAGTTTGCGACTTCCTGTCGCATAATGAAGGCTTCGCTTTGCAGGGATCGTTCCTGCTGCCTTTTAAATCCAGTTTCGCATGGTCTCATGCAGAAGATCAAAGGGGCGAAAGTCTCATCCTCGGCGGCTTA